>CBFDBL010000357.1:0-6674 GCA_965603035.1 uncultured bacterium | reverse complement strand
CCGGCCGAGACGAATCGCTCGAGGTTCTGCCGGATCTCGGGCGTGACGATGTGGCGCAGGCCGTTGATCTCGAGCGGGAAGATCTTCGTCCCGCCCCAGCGCACCCCGTCCATCCGCACGTCGTCCCAGGTCCGCCAGAACTGGGCCGAGACCCGCCCGCCCCACACGAGCAGCGTGCGCCAGTCGCTGTCGCCGCCGAGCGTCTCGGAGTAGTAGGTGGCGCGCACCCCCACGAAGGGCTCGACGTCGAGGCACCCGAGCTCGAAGGGCGCCGCCAGCTCGTGGTAGGTGTTGACCCGCCAGAAGCGCTCGTCGTCGCCCAGCGCCTCCTGGACGCTCGACTCCAGCGGGTCGTGGAAGAAGTTCCGGTCCATCCGCAGCGCCGCGTTGTCGGCGGGGGTGCCGCCCGGTGCGAGGCGCAGCTCGGAGAGGCGGCGGTGGATGCGCGCCACCTCGAAGTGCCCGGTGTAGACGAGGTGCGGCGCCAGCGGGTACGAGATGACGTTGAAGCCGACCTGGGGCAGGTACTCGGTCGTGTCGAGCCACTCGTCCTCCTGCCACCGCACGTGGGCGTAGCCGGCGAAGGGCCCCTCGGAGCGCTTGAGGTACAGCCGGCTCTCGACCGGCTTCTCGCGGTAGAACTCGTCCTCGAAGAACTCCTGGCGGAACCCGGCGTCGGACCACTTCTGGAACTCGGCGTCGAACTCCCAGCCCTCGGGGGTGTCCTGCGAGTGGAAGAAGCGCCAGCGGTAGCGGTCGGTCTCGCCGAGGTCGAAGTCGTCGTGGTCCTTGCCGTCGTCGCTGTGGAGTCGGTAGTAGTCGAGCAGGCCGCGCACGAGGCCGTCGCGGCGCTCGTAGCGCAGGCTGCTGCCGTAGCCGAAGCCGCGCTTGGAGTAGTAGTCGAGCCGGGCGCCGAGCTTCACGACCCCGAACGGGGTGGCGTCCTCGGCGAGGATGGGGTAGAGCACCTCGGTCTTGACGTAGGTGCCGAAGCGGCTGGTGCGGCCTGCGTCGAAGGTCATCTCGGGCCATTCATAGCCGAGCGGGATGTGGAGGTAGGGCCAGTAGATGGGCGGGACCCACCAGCCCTGGATGTCGGGGTCGAGCGCGACGCCCTGGACCTGGTAGGAGAGGTTGTGGATGATGATCTTGTCGTCGGAGACGAGGACGACCTTGCTGGCGCGGAAGTAGGCGTGGGGCTCGTGGTAGAGGCAGGTGCTGAGGGTGACGCGGCCCCGTGCGACGAAGCGATCGACGTCGGTCTGGAGCACCTCGTCGGCGCGGATGCGCCAGGGCACGCGGTCGGGCCGCTCGCTCCAGCGCACGTCGCCGCGGATGACGAAGCCCCGGTCGATCTTCGTGCGCTCCTCGCCGGTCGCGGGGTCCTTCGTGCTGGTCCAGTGGACGTAGGCCCGCTGGGCCTGCACGACGCTGCCGCCGAAGCGGTAGGCGACGTGTCCCTCGAGGTAGGCCTCCTGGTCGCGGAGCCAGACGACGGCGCCGTCGGCGGTGATGAGGGAGCCGCCGCGCTGGAGTCGCACGTGGCCGATGGCGTAGAGGACGTCGGCCCCCTCGCGCGCGAAGAGGTCGGCCTCGATGCGGGTGGCCGCGTCGGGCATCTCGCCGGCCGCCGCCGCGGCGGCCGCGACGAGCACCCAGGCACAGGCGCGCACAGTGGCTCTCATGCCGATGGTTCCTTGTCTCGGCCCCACGGCTCCGCGCCGGCGGCCACCGCCGCCGACCGCGGCGCGCGGGCCGCGACGAGCGCCTCGACCGCGGCCGGCTCGAACTGCGCGCCCGCGTGGCGCCGCAGCTCCTCGATCGCCGCCTCCGACGACATGGGCGCGCGGTAGGGTCGGTTCGACGTCATCGCGTCGTAGGCGTCGGCCACAGCCATCACGCGGGCACCCAGCGGGATGGCGTCGCCCGACAGGCCGTCGGGGTAGCCGCTGCCGTCGAGCTTCTCGTGGTGGTGGCGCACGATGCGCTGCACCTCGGCCAGCCGGCGGCTCCCGAGCTGCCGAATGATGCTCTCGCCGATCTGCGGATGGCTGCGGATGTACTCCCATTCCTCGTCGGTCAGCTTCCCCGCCTTGCCCAGGATGGTCTCGGGGATGCCGATCTTCCCGACGTCGTGCAGCAGGCCGGCCACCTTGATCTGCTCGAGGCGCTCGCGGTCGAACCCCATGCGCTCGCCGATCTGGCGCGACAGCTTGCTCACGCGGGCCGAGTGCCCGTAGGTGTAGATGTCCTTCGCTTCGACCGTGGCCACGAGGGTCTCGACCACGCGGACGAAGAGCTGCTCGAGCTCCTCGATGAGCTGCGCGCGGTGCAGCGCCACCCCGGCCTGGCGCGCGATGGCGGTCAGCAGGTCGAGGTCGTGCTCCGCGAAGGGCGCGCCGTCCGACGCCGTGTCGAGGTAGATCGCCCCGGCCACCGCGTCGCCCGTCTCCAGCGGCGCGCACAGCACCGAGCGGATGTGGTCGAGCAGCATGGCGTCGCCGTCGCAGAAGCGCTCCTCGGCCTTCAGGTCGGGGCACAGCAGCGCCACCCCCTGCTCCATGCACTCCTGGACCACGGGACGGCTGACCGGCAGCTCCGCGTCGGCGCCGGAGCCGGGCCGCACCCGGACCACCTGGGGCACGACGTCGCCGGTCCCCTCGTCGGCGAGCAGCAGGAAGCCGCGCTCGGCGCGGATCACGTCGAGCACCGTGTCCATGACCACGGCGAGCAGGCGGGCGGGGCTCTCCTGAGCGTTGATCACGTTGCCGATCTTGTAGAGGGCCGCCAGGTCGCGGCGGATGCGCTGCTCGTCGGCGGGCCGCAGGCGGCGCGCCTCGGGCTGGAACAGGATGGTCGCGTGGGGGTCGGCCTCGCGCACGACCCGCACGTCGGCCGCGCCGCAGCCCGCGAGCAGCGACGCCGGTCCCGCGCCGGCCCGCTCCGCCACCTGCTCGACCACCAGCTTCACCGTCCCCACCGCCACCTCGTCGCCCTTCGACAGCGGCTGGCGCTTCACCCGTTCGCCGTTCACGAAGGTCCCGTTGCTCGAATGGAGGTCCGTGACGACCAGCGCGTCGGCCTGGCCCTCGAGCACGCAGTGGAAGCGCGAGACCCCGAGATCGAGGAGCTGGAGATCGCTCTCGCCCGAGCGCCCGATCGAGACGACCTCCCCCGGCCCAATCCCAATCTCCTCGCCCGCGCGCTGCCCCGTTGTCACTCGCAGCAAGGCTTCCATGGGTACCGCCAGGCGCGCATCATCGCGCACACACCCGCCGCTCCGCCCTCGCGCGGTCGTCGGGAAGCGACGCATGTGACGAAGCCACAAACACTTTCGGCGACCACTCGCCGAAAGGCCGGGCGGGATTATAGCAGATGCCCATCCGGCGGTCAACCCAAATGGCCCGAGCCCCAACCCCCGCTCGCAGGCACTGGCCGGGACGCGGTGGACCCAGGCGCGACTCGGCCCTCTCGCGTGTCGCCGGCCGCTGTCAGCGCGGCGCCCGGCGGCGGAGCTGGCCGCAGGCCGCGTCGATGTCGCCCCCGCGCCGGCGACGCACCTGCGCACGCACCCCCCGATGCCGCAGCACCGACGCGAACCGCTCGACCCGCTCCGCACCAGGCGCGCGCCACGGCAGCCCGGCCACCGGGTTCAGCGGGATGACATTCACCAGCACGGCCAGCGTGCCCGCCAGGTCGGCGAGCGCGCGGGCGTCGGCGGGCGAGTCGTTCACCCCCTGGACGAGCACGTACTCGAGGGTCACGTCGCGGCCCGTGGCGCCCAGGTAGTGGCGCGCGGCGCGGAGGACGTCGCGGATGGGCTTGGCGCCGGGGACGAGGCGCGCGCGGGTCGCGTCGTCGCTGGCGTGGAGCGAGATCGCGAGGTTCACCCCCAGGCCGCTGTCGGCGAGGCGGCGGATGCGGCCGGGGAGGCCCACGGTCGAGACGGTGATCCGCCGGCCGCTCATGGCCAGGCCCCACGGCGCGGCCAGGATCCCGAGGGCGCGGACCAGGGCGTCGAAGTTGCTCAGCGGCTCGCCGATGCCCATCACCACGACGTTCATCGCCGCCGCCGGCGGCTCGAGGCGCCGGCGCGCGTGGAGCACCTGCTCGACGATCTCGCCCCCCGTCAGGTCGCGCACCAGCCCGCCCAGCCCGCTCGCGCAGAACGCGCAGCCCACCGCACAGCCCACCTGCGTCGACACGCACACCGTCCGCCGCTCGCCCGCCGGGATGACCACCGTCTCGATCGTCTCGCCGTCCGAGAGCGCCAGCAGCAGCTTGCGGGTGCCGTCGCCGCTGCGTTGCTCGTCGCGCACCGAGGCGGTGAACAGCACGGCCCGCTCGGCCAGCGCCGCCCGAGCCGACTTCGACAGGCTCGTCATCGCGTCGAACGACCCCGCCCCGCGCACATAGACCCACTCGAGCACCTGGTCGGCCCGGTACGCCGGCTCGCCCAGCGACGCGACCAGCCCCCTCAGCTCGGCCCGCGTCGCCCCGATCACGCGGAAGGCCTCGCCGCTGCCCATGGCGTCACTGCTCCCAAAGCCGGTCCCGCGCATCTTGGCTTTTGGCGTCGGCCTCGGCTATAATCCCCTGGAGGCGAGCAGCCGCGCCAGCTCGCCCGAGCGCACGAAGCGCTCGAAGGCGTCGATGTCGGGCAGGAGCGCGGTGGAGAGGAAGCGCACCGCCCAGTTGACGGCCATGGGCGAGATGGTCACGACCACGCGCCCCCGGCGGTGGGCCTGCCACATCTCGATGGCCGTGCCCATGCTCGCCTCGGGCACGAACGCCACGAGCACGTCGGCCTCGCCCGCACGGGCCATGAGCCCGAGGAACGTCGCGCGCGCCTCCTGCGCCGAGTAGGTCAGCGACGCAGGGTAGTTCTCGACCGGGCAGTAGACCTCCGCCTCGGGGAACGTCGCCCGAAGCAGCCCGACCAGCCGCTCGCGATACGACTGCGAGTGCACCGTCGGGGCCGTGTGCGACCCCTGGATGATGCCAGCCACGAAGAACGTCGTCATGCACCAGACTCCACAAGATGCCAGGCCGGCATTTAACCAGGCCCCCCTCCCCCAAGCAAGCGCGGCGCCGCTTCCTCACTGGTCCCTCGTCCTCCTTCTCTGCCTCGCCGGCTGCGTGTGGAAGTCGCCCGCCTACTACGCCCCCGCCTGGTCGCGCGACGGCCAGGCGCTCTACTACGTCGCCGCCCGGCCCAACGGCACGCTGTCGGTGCGTCGTGTGGACGTGGCGTCGCGCCGTGGTGCGGAGATGGCGGCCAGCCGCCTGGCCGCGCCGCCCGCGGCCATCGCCCTGTCGCCGAAGGGCGACCGCGTCGCGTGCGCCGTCCTGACCGAGGCGAGCGGGCGCCCCGACCGCCTGCGCCTGCACGTCCTGTCGCACGCTGGCTCGGGCGACCGGGAGGTGTGGCAGTGCCGTCCTCGGCGCGGGGTGGTCGAGCTGTGCTGGACGCCGGACGGGCGCGGTATCGTGGTGGCGGCGGACCGGCGCGACGGGTGGGGCCTGTGGCTTGCGGGTGCCGAGGGCGGGCCGCCGCGCGCGCTGGTGACCGACCTCGCCGAGGCGCGCATGCCCGCCGTCTCGCCCGACGGCACCCGCGTGGCCTTCGTCGCGCGCGCGAAGCCGAGGGCGCTGTGCGCCCTCCACGTCCTGACGCTCGAGACCGGCAAGCACCGGGCCGTCGTGCCCGCCCTCTTCGACGCCTGCCGGGTCGGCTATGCCCCGGCCTGGTCGCCCGATGGCTCGTCGCTGGCCTACGTGGCCGAGCGCTACGCCGCCGACGGGTTCGCCGAGATCTGGGCGTGGGACCCCGCGACGGGGCGCCGCCGCTGCCTCGCCCGGACGCTGGCCGGCGCCTGCCTCGCGCCGGCGTGGTCGCCGCGGGGCGACCTGCTGGCCTTCGTGCGCCTGCCCTTCGGCGCCGGCACCGCGGGCATGGCCGCGCCGGGCAGCGCGGGGCGCCCCGCCGACGTCGCCGTCGTGGCCGCCGACGGCGGCAGGCAGCGGGCGCTCGCCGCCGACGGCCTCGCCAACCTCATGCCCGCCTGGTCGCCCGACGGCGCGACCGTGGCCTTCGCCACCACCGCCGACCCCGCGGCGCCCCACCACGTCGTCCGCCTGGCCGACCTGGCGACGGGCGCCCTCCGACTCGCCGACGACCGCGGCGAGACCCGCTTCCTGCTCGCCATGGCCCGCCACGCGCGCGGCGGCCCCACCGCCCTCAAGCAGGCCCTCGACGAGCTGCCGCGCATCCCCGAAGGCCCAGCCCACGCCCTCGCCCACCGCATGGTCGCCGACGTCTACGAGCGGCTCGGCCAGTGGCGCCTCGTCGCCGACCGCGCCGAGCAGGCGGCGAGGACCCAGGACCGCGCGTTGCAGCGCCAGGCGCTCGAGCGGCTGGCCCGTGCCCAGATGCGCCTCGGCCGGCCCGAGGCCGCGCTCGCAACGGCACGGCGCCTGACCGACGACGCCGATGCCCAGAAGCTCGCCGACCGCCTCACGCGCGGCCTCGCCGACGCCGACCGCGCCAGGGCACAGCTCGAGGCGAAGCAGGCGCCCGCCCCGCTCCACCGACTCGGCGACGCCTGTCACTCACTGCTCGGCCACCCGCGCGGCGCGCTCGGCCACTACTTCCGCCTCATCGAGACCCACCC
>CBFDBL010000356.1:0-6690 GCA_965603035.1 uncultured bacterium | reverse complement strand
CACCGCAACTTCGTGGTCAACGTCGAGAGCTGCCTGCGGCACATCGGGATCACCGAGGACGACGTGTTCCTCGGCGTGCTGCCGTTCTTCCACTCGTTCGGGATCACGACCTCGATGCTGGTGCCGCTGCTGGCAGGGGCGTCGGCGGCCTTCGTCGCGCGGTTCTCGCCGCAGCGGGTGTTCGAGACCATCCAGCAGCACGAGGTCAACGTCTGCTTCGCCGTCGCCTCCATGTTTCGGGTGCTCATGCGTGCGGGCGAGCAGACGGGGGCGCAGCTCGGCTCCCTGCGGTTCGCCATCGCCGGCGGCGAGGCGCTCGGCGCGCCGCTCGCCACGCGGTTCGAGGAGATCTTCGGCATCCCGCTGCTCGAGGGCTACGGCCTGACCGAGACCTCGCCCGTCCTCTCGGTCAACCTGCCCGAGCGCAACCGCAAGGGCTCGGCCGGCAGGATGCTCGACTGGGTCGAGGCCCGCATCGCCGACGACGACGGGAACGCGCTGCCTGACGGCGCGGACGGCGAGCTATGGGTCCGCGGCGACTGCGTCGCGCGCGGCTACTACCAGCGCCCGGAGGAGACCGCCGCGCAGTTCACCCCCGACGGCTGGTTCAAGACCGGCGACCTCGCCCGCACCGACCCCGACCGCTACCTGTGGATCACCGGCCGCAAGAAGGACCTCATCATCTCCGCAGGGGAGAACATCTCGCCCAACGAGATCGAGAGCGTCCTGCACCGCCACCCCGCCGTCTTCGAGGCCGCGGTCATCGGCGTGCCCGACGAGCGGCGCGGCGAGGTCCCCAAGGCATTCGTCACCCTCCGCGAAGGCGCCGACGCCACCGCCGACGACCTCCTCGCCTTCTGCCGCCAGCACCTGCCCCGCTACAAAGTCCCCGCCGCCATCGACCTCCGCCCCGAGCTCCCCCACAGCCCCACCGGCAAAGTCCACAAGCTCACCCTCCGCCAGGCCGAAGGCCTCGCCTGACCCATGCACCCTCCTCACGGCACCCCGCATCCCCCGCTACGTGGACGCCCTGCTATCGCATGGCCCCGGCCGCCGAGGCAGTGACCCCGGCCTGTGGCGCGTCGGAATGAGGAATAATGGTAACACTTCAGCCAGGTGAAGAGAGGGTCTGGGGGGAACCTCTCGAGGAGAACGGCTTCTCCCAATAGCCAGACCCCCTTCCAAGGACATTTGCATTGGCGGCAGCGATCGAGGATACTGGCCGCGGCAGCAGATCGGTTGTTCGCTCGCGGCCCGTCGCTGGCGGCGCAGCACCACGACCGCTGCCGCCGAGTGTGAAAGGTCTTGGGAAAGAAGGGGTTTGGAGGAGAGAACGCTTCTTTCAAGGCAGGTCCAGAAGAGTTGTCGCCCCCAGCTCTTCGTTTCGCTGAAGTGTCACGGGAAGGGAAAGGAGGCCGGGTATCATGTCAGCGTTCACGCGTCGCGATTTCATCGTAGGGACGGCGGCGGGCGCCCTGGGCGTCTCGCTCGCGCCGGGGGCCGTGCGATCGGCCTTCGCCGCGGAGCCAGGCCCGGGCAAGGCCACGGTGGTGCTGGTGCGCGACGAGCACGCCATCGGGGCCGACGGCAAGCCCGATGCCAAGGTCGTCGCCGCCATGCTCGACCAGGCCCTCTGCAAGCTCACCGGCAAGCCCGACGCCGCAGCCGCCTGGAAGACCTGCATCCGCCCCGACGACACCGTCGGCATCAAGACCACCGTGTACATGATCTCGACGAGCAACGAGGCCGTCGCGGCCGTCCGCGCCGGCGCCAGGAAGGCCGGCGTGCCCGACAAGAAGATCCTCGCCGGCGACCGCGGCCAGGCACCCGGCAAGGGCGCGCCCGTCACAGCCCTCATCAACGTCCCCAGCCTCAAAGCCCACCACATGTCCGGCATCGGCTGCGCCATCAAGAACTACATCGTCTATCACCCGAAGCCCGCCGCGCTCCACCGCGACTCCTGCTCCGACCTCGGCGCCGCGTGGCAGACCCCGGCCGTCAAGGGCAAGACGCGGCTCGTCGTCGTCGACGCGCTCAGGCCCATGTTCGACAAGGGCCCCCAGGTCACCCCCAAGTACCTCTGGCCCTACGGCGGCCTGCTCGTCGGCACCGACCCCGTCGCGATCGACGCCGTGTGCCTGCGCATCCTGCGCGCCAAGCGCGACGCCTACAAGGGCGAGCCCTGGCCCGTGAACCCGCCGCCCAAGAGCATCGCGCGCGCCGACACCCACTACCACCTCGGCACGAGCGACCCCGCGAAGATCCACCTCGTGAAGCTCGGCTGGGACCGCGACGCCCTCGTCTGACAGCCGCCCTTCTCTCGCTACTGTTGCGGGAAGACACGCCCAAACAACTTCGAGCGTGGCACCCCCCCGGTGCAGCACCAAGCCCCGGGTGCCACGCTCAAGCTCGTTTGGGCGTGCGGCGTTGCGGAACTCCCGCAGCCCGAGGCCGAGGACGAGGGCGAGCGGAGGCGGGACTTGACACGGAGTTTGGGTATTCCTACAATGTTGGTACGTTCCAACACGACGGGCGGAGGGCCGCGCCGCCGCCGGTCCAGGAGAGCTTGCCATGGCCCACTCCCCCGCGCTGAGCGCCACCCTCGAGAACTACCTGGAGGTGATGGAGCGGCTGACCGCCGAGCTGGGCATGGCGCGGGTGCGCGACATCGCGCGGGCGCTGGGCGTGCACAAGTCCACGGTGACCTCGGCGCTGCGGAGCCTGACCGAACGCGGGCTGGTGAGCTACGCGCCCTACGAGGTGGCGGAGCTGACGGCGCGGGGCCGCGAGGTGGCCCGCGAGATCGTCGATCGCCACGAGGTCATCCGCCAGTTCCTCGTCGAGGTGCTCTCGGTGACAGAGACCGTGGCCGACGCGAACGCGTGCCGGATGGAGCACGATCTGGACCCCGAGGTGCTCGAGCGGCTGCGGCACTTCGCCGACTTCGTGCGGCAGTGTCCCCACTGCGGGGCGGAGCGTCGGCAGGCATTTCAGGACTACTACGCCAGCCGCGCCGCGCCGGCCGAGTGAACGGAGTGCGATGGCCTGGGGCGTGCGGGAGCCGGGCTTCGCCCTGAAGGGCGAGACTCCGAACGGCCGGGCGCCCGTTTGGAGTCCACGCCTTCAGGCGTGAGTCGAGCCCAGTCACGGGAACAGGAGGACCGTTGCCGTGCCGACCTATGAGTACGAGTGCGAGGCGTCGGGCAAGCGCTTCGAGCGGTTCCAGAAGATGAGCGACGCGCCGCTGCGGAAGTGCCCGGAGTGCGGCGGGCCGGCCCGGCGGCTGATCAGCGCGGGCGGCGCCGTGATCTTCAAGGGCAGCGGCTTCTACGCCACGGACTACGGGCGCGGCAGCCAGGGCGCGACCCGCTGCGGCCGTGCCCAGACCTGCTGCGGCCGCGACACCCCCTGCGACCAGCCGCCGTGCGACGACTGACGAGGCCCGCATGCTGACGCTCGACATCATGCCCGTCGGCCGCGCTCGCAAGCTGGCCACCGCCAGGCGCGATGCCGCTCTGCCGTCGCCCCGGCGCGGAGCCGGGCCGGGCTGGCGGCCAGCAACGACGGACAGTGGGTGGAGCCGACCGCCGGCCTCGGAGACAGGGTGAACCGATGGCACAGACCGCGGGCGCCACGTTCGACTTCGGCACCATCGCCGAGCGGTACGACCAGTGGTACGAGACCCCGGATGGCGCGATGTACGACCGCCTGGAGAAGCGGGCCGTCGGGCGCCTTCTCCCGCGCGATGGGCGGGGCAAGGAGTTGCTCGACGTCGGCTGTGGCACGGGCCACTGGGCACGCTTCTTCACAGAGCGCGGCTTCCGGGTGACGGGCATCGACGTCTCGTCGGCGATGGTCCGCGTGGCGCGTGAGAAAGCGGTCCCCGGCGCGTCGTTCGCCATCGCGGATGCCCATGCCATGCCTTTCGCGTCAGGCCGGTTCGAGGTGGCCGTGGCGATCGCGACGCTGGAGTTCGTCCGCGACCCACAGGCGGCGCTTCGGGAGATGGCCCGCTGCGCGCGGCGGCCTGGCGGCATCATGCTCGTCGGAGCGCTCAATGCGCTGGCGCCGATCAACCGCCGTAGAAAGGCCTCAGGGAAGCCGACCTACAAGGAAGCTCGCTTCTTCTCGCCCCGCGACCTGCAGGCCCTGCTTGCCTCCTACGGGCAGGCACGGGTCGCGTCGGCGGCGCTGGTGCCGTCCGCGCGCTGGCTCCTGCCTCTCGCGCCGCTCGCGGACGCCGTCGGGCGCCTGCTTCGTCTGCCCTACGGCGCCTGGGTCGTCGGGAGGGCTGAACTGTGAACGTGCACGCAGAGGTCAGCCTGTACCCGTTGCGGACCGCCGAGCTGTCGGGGCAGATCGAGGCGTTCTGCCAGGCGCTCGCCGACCGCGGCCTCGAGGTCCATGGCGGCCCGCTGAGCACGCGCGTCGCAGGGGACATCGAGCGGATGTTCGCTGGCCTGGCCGCGGCCTTCGCCGAGGCCGCCCGGGACTGCAAGGCCGTCCTGATCGTCAAGGTCTCCAACGCCTGTCCCGAGGACCCCGGAGAGCACGCCCCATGAGCGATCCGAGCCCCCAGGGCCCCGCTGCCGCCGTCTCGTTCCAGGGCACCGCGATCGTGGCCTGCGGCACCCTGCGTCCCGAGCTGCGCGCGCTGGCCGACGACGGCTTCCTCGATGCCGACGCCCTGCTCTTCACCGCGCCCGGCCTGCACGAGTGGCCCTGGGAGCTTCAGGAGCAGCTCCCGCGCCGGCTCGCCAAGGCCGCCGAGCGCTCCCGACGCGTCATCGTCGTCTACGGCGAGCGATGCTTCCTCGACACCGTGGACCCGACCCGCGACACCGACGCGCTCCTGCGCGAGCAAGGACCACAGTTCCGCAGGATCCGCGCCAAGAACTGCGTGGACATGCTCGCCGACGAGGCCGAACGACGCCGCATCGCCGACGGCCAGAAGGTCTACTGGCTCACACCAGGGTGGCTCGCACACTGGAACTTCATCTTCAAGGACTGGGATGCCGGCCTCGCCAACGAGACCTTCCCAGGCAATGACAAGGCCGTGGTGCTCGACGCCCTCGGCTACTTCGACCAGTGGATGCTCGACGCGCCCGAGCGTATCCTCGAGATCTCCGACTGGATGAAGCTGCCCCTCGAGGCGGCCCCCGTCTCGCTCGACCGACTCAAGCGACTCCTGGCCGCCGAGGCCACCGCCCAGGACGATGCGTGACATGAGTGCAGAGCTCGAAGCCGAGATCCGGAAGCTGGAGCGACAGCTCGAGGAGCTGAGGGCCGCCAAACCGGCGCACGACACCACGGGCGCCCACGACAGGCAGCTCCTGCTCCTCGAGGACGAGCTCGACGACAAGCGCAAGGCCCTGGCTCGCGAGCGCGGCGAGCAGCCGCCAGCACCTTGAGGCCCCGGGGAGCCCCATGAGGACCCAGCTCACCAGGATGTTCTACCGCCGCTACAAGCCGGTGCTCCACCGGCGCATCGCGCGGGAGCTCGGCCCGGCGCGGCGGGTCGTGGACATCGGCTGCGGCGACTGCACGCTGGCCACCCTGCTCGCGCGGGTGGCGAGGCAGGAGGTGATCGGGGTGGACATCGCCGACGGCCGCTTCCCGCAGCCGGCCGGCGGCGTGCAGCGGCGCTGCGAGAAGGCCGACGCGCGGTCGCTCGCGTTCCTGGGCCCCGAGAGCGTGGATGCGGTGGTGTCGGTCTGGGCGCTCCACGAGCTCTCCGCCCCGCTGCGCGTGTTGCGCGAGGCGCGGCGGATCCTGCGGCCCGGCGGCGAGATCCTGATCGTGGACTTCCCCCGCGGCTGCCTCGCCCAGCGGCTCTGGAACGAGAGCTACTACTCGACCGGCGAGGTCGCCGACATGCTCCAGCGCGCGGGCTTCGCCCGCGTCGAGGCCCGGCGCATCGCCCGCCGCCAGCTCACCTGGGCGCGCGGCTTCAAGCCGCTGAGACGAAAGGGCAGACGATAGCGACGCGGCCACCCGCCACGGCCGCACGCGCACGCACGCAACCGATCCGAGAGGAGAGACCGCCGATGCCATGGGTCAACCAGGAGTTGTGCACGGGATGCGGCACCTGCATCGACGAGTGCCCCGTGGACGCGATCGCGCTCACCGACGACGACGTGGCGCGGATCGACGAGCAGCAGTGCATCCGCTGCGGCACGTGCCACGAGGCCTGCCCCGTCGAGGCCGTCCGCCACGACGGCGAGCGCATCCCGCAGGAGGTCGAGGCCAACCTCCAATGGGTCCGCGAGCTCATGGACCACTTCGACACCGACGAGGGCAAGCAGGGCCTCGTCGGCCGCATGGTCCGCTACTTCAACAAGGAGCGCAAGGTCGCCGAACAGACCATCGAGCGGCTTAAGTCGCCCTAGCGAGGAGGACGAGACGATGCCGATCTTCGAGTACAAGTGCAAGGACTGTGGGCAGGTCACCGAGGTCCTGGAACGGTCGGGCGCCAAGGCGAGCCACAAGTGCCAGAAGTGTGGCAGCGCGCGGATGGAGAAGCAGTTGTCCGCCTTCGGCGTCGGCAAGGGGCGCTCGTCGAGCAGCGCCTCCTGTCCCACGGGCACCTGTTCCCTGTCGCGCTAGCCCGCATTTCTCACCCGGTTTTGTCGTGAACGCCACAACGACATGCCAGGCAACGACAAGGGGTGAGCGCTAGAGAGAACGGAC
>CBFDBL010000355.1:0-6726 GCA_965603035.1 uncultured bacterium | reverse complement strand
GTGCGGCGGCTTCGTCGTAGGCGCGGTTCGTGGCGGGAGAGGCGGCACGGTTGGGCCTGCCAGCGACGGTGGAAGCGAGGGACGTCGCGGCGTCGCGCCGCGGCGGGGAGAGCGTCGAGGCGGCGGCGCGGCGGGTGCGCTACGCATTCCTGGGGCGCGTGGCGTTCGAGGCCGGTGCCACGGCGGTGGCGGTGGGCCACACCGCCGACGACCAGGTGGAGACGATCGTCATGGGGCTGCTGCGTGGCGGCGCGCTCGGCGCGCTGCGCGGCATGCCCATCGCCCGACCCCTGGGGCCGGGCTCGGCGGCGACCCTGGTGCGCCCGCTGCTCGAGCTGCGACGGCGCGACGTGCTGGCCTTCCTGGCCGAGCGCGGGGTGAGCTTCCGCACCGACGAGACGAACGCCGATACGTCGCTGGAGCGGAACGCGGTGCGCCGCGAGCTGCTGCCTGCGCTGCGGGAGCGGCTGGGCGAGGGGCTCGACGCGGTGGTCCTGGGCCTGGTGGAGCCGGCGCGGGAGCTGTCGGCGGGGGTGGCGAGCGCGGCGTCGGCGCTGGTCGCGTCGGACGGCAGGTCGGCGCGGCTGGCGGTGGAGCGGCTCCTGGGGGTGCCGCGGCTCGTGCGTCGTGCGGCGGTGCGGCTGGCGTGCTCGGCGGTGGGGGGGCCTGGGGAGGTGCGGCGTCGGGCGCTGGACGCTGCGGAGGGTCTGCTGAGCGGTCCGTCGGGCCGTTCGGCGTCGCTGGGCCGTGGGCTGGTGGCTCGTCGGGAGTACGGCGCGCTGGTGGTGTGTCGGCGCGGGGCGCGGGCGGTGGCGGCCGTGGCGCTGGCGGTGCCGGGCCGGGTCGAGCTGCCGGGCGCCGGGCTGTGGGTCTCGGCGGAGCGGGTGGCTGGGCCGCCCGAGCGGCTGGCGGACGCGGACCGGTGGGAGGAGGTGGTGGACCTCGACCGTGTGGGCGAGCGGCTGGTGGTGCGGACGCGGCGTGCGGGGGACCGCTTCGCGCCGCTGGGCGCGGGAGGCACGAAGAAGCTGAAGGCATTTCTCATCGACGCGCAGGTGCCGCGCGCGGAGCGCGAGCGGACGCTCGTGGTGGAGGGCCGCGGTGGCATCGCCTGGGTGGTCGGCCACCGCCTGGACGAGCGGGCCAAGGTGACCGCCGCGACGCGGCGAGCGCTCCGCCTGCGTGCTGGGCCGCTGGAGGACTCCGCGCATGGCTGACCCGAGCTGCATCTTCTGCAAGATCGTCGCGGGCGACATCCCCTCCGAGCGGGTCTACGAGGACGACCAGTGCCTCGCCTTCCTCGACATCCACCCCATCGCCCCTGGCCACACCCTGCTCATCCCGCGCGCACACTATGCCGACCTGCCGACGACGCCGCACGCCGTGCTCGCCGCGCTGCTCGCCGCGACGCCGCGCGTGGCCCAGGCCGCCATGGCAGCCACAGGCGGACAGGGGTTCAACTTCTTCCAGTTCAACGGCGCCTGCGCCGGGCAGGAGGTCTTCCACATCCACTTCCACATCATCCCGCGGCGCCCCGGCGACGCGGTGGCGTACCAGTGGCAGCAGGGCAGCTACGGCGAAGGCGAGATGGCTGCACTCGGGGCCGCGATCCGCGAGGCCATGGGCTGACAAGGGGACCCTGCGATGGCGCAACGGCCGTCGGCACTGCGGCGGAACCTGTTCATCGCGCTCCTCGTGCTGATGACGTTCCTGCCGCTGTTCGTCTACTTCTACTCGCGCGAGCGGGGCCGCGGGCTGGCCGAGCAGCGCCTGGTCGAGCACGTCGAGCGGAGCGTGAACCGCACGCTCCAGCTCAAGGGCCAGCTCGAGGCGGCCCTGGCGCGCTCGGAGCCGAGCTCGCGGGAGGCCGCCGCGGTGATGACCAGCCTCGTGGTGGACGACGAGTCCATCGCCTACATGCAGCTCGCCGACCACGAGGGCAACATCCTGAGCTCGACGGCCGACGCGCCGGCCCGCAAGCGGGTGGACGTGCTGCGCGAGCTGCCGCCGGCGTCGCCCGACATCGCGGCGCCCGAGCTGGTGCGGAGCCTCCACGCGCCCGACGGCCGCGCCGCGCCCGAGTTCGTCGTCGACCTCCGGCTGCCGGGCAAGCGGCGGTGCCACATGCTGGTGGGCATGTCGAGCGAGGCGCTCGACGAGCAGCTCCGCCACTTCCAGAGGCCCGTCCGCCTCTCCGCGCTCCAGATCGCCGTGCTGTGCGTCGCGATCCTCGCCGTCTTCTCCGCCTACATCGTGCTGCTCAGCGAGCGGGCCCGCGCGCTCCACGCCGCGCTCGAGCAGGAGAGCCGGATGGCCTACGTCGGCACCCTCGCGGCGAGCATCGCGCACGAGGTGCGCAACCCGCTCAGCTCGGTGAAGATGAACGTGCAGATGATGGAGAAGCGGCTGGCGCGGCTCGCCGACCCGGAGGAGGTCGCCTACTTCCACGGCAAGGTCGAGCGGATCAAGGGCGAGGTGGACCGCCTCGAGGACTCGGTCAGCCACTTCCTGGCCTTCGCGCGCCCGGCGCCGCTGCGGGCCCAGCGGGTCGGGCTCAACGAGGTGGTGGGGCAGGTGCTCGACTTCCTGGAGCCGCAGTGTCGTGCCGCGGAGATCGAGGTGGTGCGCGCGTTCGCCGACGGGCTGGCACCGGTGGCGGTGGACACCAACCAGTTCGCGCAGGCGGTGCAGAACCTCGTGCTCAACGCGGTGCAGGCGATCGGGACGGGCGGGCGCATCACGGTGACGACCTCGGGGGCCGACGGCGCCGTGGCGCTCGAGGTCGCCGACGACGGGCCGGGCATCCGGGAGGACGTTCGGGCGCAGATCTTCGACGTCTTCTTCACGACCCGCAAGAACGGTACGGGCCTCGGGCTGAACATCGTGAGCCGCATCGTGGAAGAGCACCGCGGCACGCTCACAGTCGAGAGCGCGCCCGGGCGGGGGGCAGTGTTCCGCATCGAGCTGCCCGCCGCGCCGGCGTGCGCCGAGGAGAGGGCATGAGCCACACGCAGCCGATCACCCCCCAAGGCCATCACTGCCCGGGGAGCAGGAGGACCGTGCTGGTCGTGGACGACGACCAGGTGGGCCGCGAGAGCCTCGCCGAGGCCGTCGCCGAGATGGGCTACCGCGTCCACCAGGCGGTCAACGGCGCCATCGCACTCGACGTCGTGGGCTCGGAGCCGGTGGACCTGGTGCTCACCGACCTGCGGATGCCGGGGATCGACGGCATCGAGCTGCTCGCGCGCATCCGCCGCATCGACTCCCGCATCTTCGTCATCCTCATCACCGCCCACGCCACCGTGCAGACCGCCGTCGAGGCCATGCAGCGCGGCGCCTTCACCTACATCATGAAGCCCATCGACCTCGACCAGCTCGCCGCCCAGATCGAGGCCGCCTTCAACGCCCGAGCGCTCCTGCTCGAGAACATCTCCCTGCGCCAGCACCTCCAGCGCCTCGGCGCCATCCCCGAGCTCATCGGCCACTCCAGGCCCATGCAGGCCGTCTTCGAGCTCGTCGGGCAAGTCGCCGACACCCAGACCGTCATCCTCATCCGCGGCGAGAGCGGCACGGGAAAGGAGCTCGTCGCCAACGCCGTCCACCGCCAGTCCAGCCGCTCCTCAGGCCCCTTCGTCAAGGTCAACTGCGCGGCGCTCAGCGAGCCGCTCCTCGAGAGCGAGCTCTTCGGCCACGAGGAAGGCGCCTTCACCGGCGCCATCCGCCAGAAGCTCGGCCGCTTCGAGCTCGCCGACGGCGGCACCCTCTTCCTCGACGAGGTCAGCGAGCTCGCACCCACCACCCAGGCCAAGCTCCTCAGAGTGCTCCAGAACTACGAGTTCGAGCGACTCGGCGGCACCGAGACCCTCAAGGTGGACGTCCGCGTGATCGCCGCCACCAACGCCGACCTCGAAGCCAGGGTCAAGCAGGGCCGATTCCGCCAGGACCTCTACTACCGCCTCAACGTCGTCCCCATCGACCTCCCGCCCCTGCGCGACCGCCGCGAGGACATCCCACTGCTCGTCCACACCTTCATCAAGCGCTTCGCTCAGCGCAACCAGAAGGACGTGGTGGACATCACCCCCGAGGCACTCCAGCGCCTGCTCCGCGCCCCGTGGCCCGGCAACGTCCGCCAGCTCGAAAACTGCATCGAGCGCATGGTCGTCACCGCCAACAAGCGACTCCTCGACCTCGACAACCTCCCGCCCGAGATCGCCCCTGTCCCGCCAGGAGGCGTCGTCCCCTCGCTCGCCGGCATGACCATGAAGCAGCTCGAGGAGCGCGCCATCCGCGAAAGCCTCGCCGCCACGGGCGGCAACCGCAAGGAAGCGGCCCGCATGCTCGGCATCGGCCTGCGCACCCTCCACCGCAAGATCGACGAGTTCGGCATCGCCCGCATCCGCCCGCGCCGCTCCTGACGCCGCCGAGGCCGACACCCACGAGCGTGCCAGGCAAGCGGCGAAGCGGCCAGATCGCGCCATACTGGCACTGCCGAGCCGAGCCCCGATCCTCGCGGCCGGCGGAAACGCGCCTCCATCCGCAGCGGGAGCGCCTCGGCCTCGGAAGCCAACGAAGGCCGCGCGACAGGGCGCAACCGCAGTCTCCACAGCAGCTTACGGCGTGCAGCCTCACGAGGACGGCACGGCGAGCCGCCACGGATGTGGGGGGAGAGCCATCGGCTCGGCACGGGATTTGCAAGACTATACTAGAGGTGGGAAGTTCGTGTCAGAGTGACACACATCGGGAAGCTGATCCGATGTCCGTAAGGGAGCTGAACGCCGAGAAGAGGCCGCGGCGTTGCCTGCGGTGCGGCAAGGCGATGTGGACGGACCGCTGCCACCGCATCTGCACGAAATGCGAGCACCTCAACGAGCGCATGGGCCAGCCTCACAGGGTGCTCGCCGCCGACATCCGAGCGGCGCTCAGGCGGGCAAACGACATCGCGCGGGATCTTGCCGCGTTCAGCGACGACTAGACGAGAGCAACTGCAGGTAGGTGCGCGGGTGCATCTACCGGGCGTCGAGCAGGGAGCAGTCGCCGGGGGGCTTGCTCCCTGCCTTTTTTTTGACCCCTGCGGCACGGCCTTGCGGCGTCTGCTCAGACGACTACGATGGAGCAGGGGAGGGCCTCGTCCCGCCGGGAGACGCCCCATGCCGCCCCGCCTGCTCCTCGGCGCCCACATGTCCATCCAGGGCGGACTCCACAGGGCGATCGAGCGCGGCCAGGCCCTCGGGTGCACCGCACTCCAGCTCTTCACCCGCAACAACCTCCAGTGGCACGCCCCGCCCCTCGCGCCCGACGCCGTCGCCCGCTTCCGCGACGCCTGGGCCGCGTCGTGCATCGGCCCCGTCGTCGCCCACGCCAGCTACCTCATCAACCTCGCCGCCACCGACCGCACCATCCGCCGCCGCTCGCGCGACGGCCTCGTCGTCGAGCTGCGCCGCGCCGCCGCCATCGGCGTCCCGTGGGTCATCCTCCACCCCGGCAACCACATGGGCGCGGGCCACGACGCCGGCCTCCGCCAGGTCGCCGACCTCGCGGCCCGCGCCCTCGACGCCGTCGCCGGCCTGCCCGTCGGCCTGCTCCTCGAGACCACCGCCGGGCAGGGCACGTCGCTCGGCCACCGCTTCGACCACCTCGCCTGGCTCCTCGACGCACTCGACCGCCCGCCCGACCGACTCGGCATCTGCATCGACACCTGCCACCTCCACGCCGCAGGCCACGACCTCCGCACACCGCGCGCCTGCCGCACCCTGCTGCGCCGCCTCGACCGCTCCGTCGGACTCGACCGACTCCACGCCATCCACCTCAACGACGCCAAAGGCCCGCGCGGCAGCCACCTCGACCGCCACGCCCACATCGGCCGCGGCACCCTCGGCCTCCCCGCCTTCCGCACCCTCCTCCGCGCACCGCGCCTCCGCCGCGTCCCCAAGCTCATCGAGACCCCCAAACGCGACGCCGACCGCGACGACTGGGACGCCGTCAACCTCGCCACCCTGAGACGGCTCGCGAAGCCGTGACGGATGCTCGATGCTCGCAGTCCCGAAGCGAGGATCGGGGACCGCTGTCCCGGCTCGCAGGGAATCGAGGACGACGACCAGGACGAGCGGCTTTCAGCCCCGTCAGGGGCGATTCCCGCCGCCTGCCCGCAGACGCGCGCGGCGGCCCGCGAAGCTCCCGGCCCGCCTGTGGCACCAGGCGGCGGCAGTCAGGATTCCGCAGTTGTTGAAGTCCGAGGTGCCGCAGCCCGCTCCCGCGATGAGCCGTAGGGGAGGGCGAGGCTCCTGCCGAGCCGCCGTCCGCCTCCGGCGGACCGCTCCCTTCGTGCCACGCGCCCCCGCTCTGCGGCTCAGCGCGAGCTTCGCCGTGCCGTGCTCTCCTCCTCGCTGGCCATTCTGAGGCGGGCTGTCACTCCCCTCGCGGCTGCGCGCTGCGCACGAGAAGCCTTGAATCCATCGTCGCAGCGCTGTAGGATGTCGGCAGCGACGGCACCCGGAGCAAGATGCAGGAATTAAGTATGCTGTCCCGCCACTTTCTTCCCGCGACTTTGGTGTGCAGACTGACATCGTCGCGTATCTGAGAGCACTGGACCAGAACAATGGCGAGTCCAGTTGCGAGCGGGCCGACTGACCGCACATGTCTGCAGGCTGGGGCCGCGCGAGGAACGGCCCTGCTGACCCAGGCGTAGCTGCGGCGGCAGCGGGCACTTCGCGGCGCCTCGCAACGAGA
>CBFDBL010000354.1:0-6728 GCA_965603035.1 uncultured bacterium | reverse complement strand
CACGATCCCGAAGGTGCGGACGCGCGCATCGGCCAGGGCAGCGCCTACGGGGCGGGGCTCCTGCGCCTGTGGAAGGGCGCCTGGTGGTTCCGCATCCTCGCCGAGCGGGAGACGCCCGAGGCCAAGGCTGCCGTCCTGGCCATCGGCCGCGCCCTGGCCGCGCCCATCGCCGAAGGGCCGCGGCCGGCCCTCCTCGACCGCCTGCCCGCCGCCGACCGCGACGCCCACAGCGTCCGCTACTTCCACACCGCCTTCTCGCTCAGCACCGTCCACTACCTGGCCGATGACAACGTCCTGGCCCTCTCGCCGCGCACCGAGGCCGCCTTCGCCGCCTATCGCCGCGGCGGCAGCAAGCTCAAGCTGCTGCTCGTCCGCTACACGACCGCCCGGCGGGCCGCGGCGGCCTACCGCGGCTTCAACCGCCTCTACCTCCAGGGCAAGCCGCCGCCGGCCGGCCCGCGACGCATCGTGCCCGTCGAGCAGGGCCGCCATCTCGGCGTGCTCGTCCGCAAGCACTTCATCGCCATCGTCCTGGAGGCGCCGTCCAGGGCATCCTGCGATCGCCTGCTGACCGAGGCGGCGCAACAACTCGACGGAGAGGAGAGCCGCCCATGATCCGCATCGGCATCGTCGGCTCGGACAACTCGCACGCCATCGCGCTCTCGCAGCTCTGCAACCTGCGCGAGACCGAGGCACAGCGGGCGATCCGCGGGGCTCGCGTCGTCGCGCTCTACGGCCGCGTGCCCGAGCGCAACCAGGAGGTGGCCGAGAAGGGCAAGATCCCGAAGATCGTCAAGAGGCACACGGACATGATCGGCGACGTGGACATGGTGTTCGTGGTCTTCCGCCACGGCGGGCTCCACTATCGCCACGTCCGCGCCTTCCTCGAGGCCCGCATCCCCGCTTTCGTGGACAAGCCCTTCGCGGGGAAGGCGAGCGACGCGATGAAGATGATCGCCCTGGCCAGGCGCAAGCGCGTGCTGCTCACATCCTTCTCGACCGTCCGCTTCTCCCAGAGCACGGCCGACGTGGCGAAGCAGTGCGCCGACCTCGGCGGCGCCCGCAGCGGCACCTTCGCCGGGCCGTGCGACCCCGTGAGCGAGTACGGCGGCATCCACTTCTACGGCATCCACACCGTCGAGGTGATGCAGGAGGTCATGGGCGTCGGCGTCACGGCCGTCTCGGCCACGCAGACCGGCGGCAACACCCTCGCGACGATCGAGTACCCCGACGGGCGAAACGCCTCGGTGCACCTGAACAAGGACGCGAAGGGCGGCTTCTTCGCCTCGGCATTCTGCACTGGCGGCTACGCCGGCGGCCCGCTCGACACCTCGGACTGCTATCTCAAGGGCATCCTCCAGATGCTCGGGATGTATCGCAAGGGCAAGCGGCCCCTGACCTACGCCCAGATGCTCGAGCCGATCCGCGTGCTCGACGCGATCGCCAAGGCCGTCGCCACCGGCACCACCGTCAAGCTGCGCAAGACCAAGGTATGACCGCGCCATCGGGTGCTCGTCCCTACGCTCTGCGTGGGGACGCACGCCCCGCCGCTCCGCGGCACGAATGGGGGTGGGCGCTCCTCCACGCCGCAGAGCGGCGGCCAGCCCGTCCCCCCGCGGAGCGGAGGGACGAGCGCGCTGTGGGAGATGAAGACTTGACAGCCCGGGGCAGCTTGGCTATAGATCAAGCGACCTGTTGACAATCCAGTGCGGAGCGGGGAGCGGAGCTTTAGCCGACACCTCGTGTGTCGCTGCGGCGTTACGCCGTGGACGTGACCCAGTTGCCTTCACATCTCTCACCGTGCCTCGAAATCGCTACGGATTTCGATGCACGGTGGCGCCTGGATGCGAAGTAAAGCCGCTCCCCGCCCCGCCGCCACCCCCACACGGCAGGGCACCATGGGGTTTCTCGACTGGCTCCTCAACGTGCTTGCCGGCGGCGAGCCCTCGCAGCACCCGCTCGCGGTCGCCGCGCGCCGGGCCGAGCGCCGGACCAGCCCCAGGCGCAAGCTCCGCGCCTCGGCCGCCCACGACGCCGAGCGACTGGCCCACAACGGCCTGCCAGACCTCTCGAGCCGCGACGGACTGGCCGAGGCAATGGGCATCACCCGCGGCGCGCTCGACTGGCTCACCTTCGCCGACCACGCCGACGAGCCGCCTCACTACGTCAGCTTCGCCATCCCCAAGTCCACGGGCGGCTACCGCGTGCTCTATGCGCCCAAGGCGCGGCTCAAGCAGGCGCAGCGCTGGGTCCTCGACAACATCCTGTCCAGGGTCGCGCCCTCCCCTGCCGCCCACGGCTTCGTCCGCGGCCGCTCGATCCACACCCACGCGGCCGAGCACGCGGGCAAGGACATGGTGATCACCCTCGACCTCGAGCACTTCTTCCCGAGCATCACGTATCGCCGCGTGCGCGGCATCTTCCAGGCCATCGGCTACGGCGAGGAGGTCGCGATCGCGCTGGCCATGCTGTGCACGGTGAAGCCGGCGGAGAAGGTCCGCGAGTTCCTCGGCGGCATCCGCCACCGCATGCTGCCGCAGGGCGCGCCCACGAGCCCCGCGCTCGCCAATCTCGCCTGTCGGCGCCTCGACGCGCGTCTCGGCGGCCTCGCACGCAAGTTCGGCTGCACGTTCACCCGCTACGCCGACGACATAACGTTCAGCGGCGACGACGCCTTCGAGCGCTCCCTCAAGCGCTTCATCCCGCTCTTCCGTCGCATCATCCGCCAGGAGAACTTCCGGGTCAACAAGAAGAAGGTCCACTTCGCCCGCCGCGGCGCCCGCCAGAGGGTGACCGGCCTGGTCGTCAACGACGGCCCCTCGGTGCCCCGCCGCTACCGCCGCGAGCTGCGCGCCATCCTCCACAACGCCCGCAAGACCGGCCTCGAGGCCCAGAACCTCACCAGCCACCCCCACTTCGCCGACGTGCTCCGCGGCCGCATCGCCTTCGTCCGCTCGACCCACCCCGAGCTCGCCGACCGCCTGCTCGCGCAGCTCGAGGAGCTCGCCTAGGATGGCGCGACCGCCGCCAGCTCGGTCTGCCTGGCCGCGCTGTCGGCACCACCAGTCCTTCGGACTCCCCTCCCTGCGTCCCCCGTCCTGGCTCTCGGCTCGCGGCGCAAGGCGCTGGGCCTGGGCTGTCGCCATGCTTCGGGCAGGAGGGACGATTGTCGCCGCGGGCGCCGTCGTCGTCGCGCTCGTCGCTGCCATCGAGGCGGAACGCAGCGCGGATATGGACTGGTTGATGGGCCTCATCCTCGTCGGGCTCCACTATGCCTCGACACTCCCCGGCCTCCTGCTGCCGTACGGTGTCTGCATGGTCCTTCGAGGGCGGCCCGATACGCCCTGGGTCCTCCCATCGCTCGTTGCCGGCGCGGTCTACCCTCTGTATCTCTACGCGCTCGCACACCTCTGTGAGACCATCGGCTTCAACGGCGAGTGGTTCGACCTGTTCGAGAGCGTGACCGGCTGGCTGATCGTCGGCCTCATCACCTTCGTCCCAGGCACGTTCCTCTCGATCGCAGCGGCGCGCCTGGAGACGAGACTGTGCGAGCAATCCCGGCGTTCCTAACAACCCGCCTGACCCGAAAGGGACGGCACGCATGTGCGGAATCCTGGCGCTCGGCCGTTGCGGAGTCCTGGCTACCGTGCTCGCCCTCGGGCAAGCCGGGGGCGGCGGCTCTTACGTCCGGAGAACAGGCACCAGCGTCGTCCTCGGCAATGAGGCCCTCGAGCTGGTCGTGCAGCGGGACAAGCTCACGCAGATCCGCAACAAGCTCGCCAAGCGAGCCCTGCCGATCCAGTCCGACGGCTTCTCGATCGCCATCGAGGGGCAGGGGCCGCTTCGCGCTGCCGACGTCTCGCTGACCGGAGTCCGCGACGAAGCGGTGCCCGGCGGCCGACGCCTCATCCTGGCCTTCGCAAGCAAGGCTCGCGGCATTCAGGTCCAGCTCACCTACGAGCTCGGCGACGATGCGCTCTTCATCCGTCGCAGCCTCGAGGCAAAGGCACCAAAGCCCCTGCCGTTCCGGCAGGTCGATGCCTGGGTGGTCGGCGTCGCGGGTACGTGCTCCCACCAGGGCTTCGGCGAGCCGGTGCTCCTCGACGACACGTTCTGGGGGCTGGAGTGCCCAGGTGGGCGCAACCGCTACGCCGACGGCACCGTGCGGCTCACGCACTATCCCCGTCGAGCCACCGACCGCTTCGTGAGCAAAGCGGCCGTCGTCGGCGTTGCCGAGCCAGGGCGCGTGGCCCAGCGGTTCCGCGACTACGTCGCCACCTTCCAGAAGACGCCGGGCGAGCGGAAGCTGTTCGTCAACTACAACACCTGGTGGACGCTCATGCCGCCGACCGAGCAGAACTGCCTGGAGCTGATCGACCTGTTCCAGCGCAAGCTCTTCGACCCCCACGGCGAGAGCTTCGACACCTTCACCATCGACGACGGCTGGGACGACAAGAACAGCCTCTGGGCAATCCGCAAGGACCGCTTCCCGCGCGGCTTCGCGCCGCTCGTCAAGCCGCTCAAGGCGATGAACGCCAACCTCGGCCTCTGGCTCTCGCCCTCGTCGGGCTACCACCACGCGCCGTGGCTGACGACCAAGGGCGGCTACCTGAAGGGCAAGAACGCGTGGTACTGCGTCCAAGCCGACCCGAAGTACCGCCGCGACATCATCGAGGTGGTGACGCGGCTGGCGAGAGAGAGCGACCTGGCCTTCTACAAGCTCGACGGCTTCAGCGCCACCAACGAGGCCCTCGCCGAGGGCATGCCCAAGGGCGAATACGCGCGCGAGGCGAACATCGATGCCTATGTCGAGCTGCTCGAGGCTGTGCGGAAGACGAAGCCTGGCGTCTTCCTCGACCCGACGTGCGGCATGTGGCTCAGCCCCTGGTGGCTCAAGTACGTGGATTCCATCTGGGGCAGCGTGTCGGGCGACTACCCCGCTGTCATCGTGCCCGCGCCCGTCATCCGCGACAGCGCGACGACCACCCGCGACGCCGTCTTCCGCCAGCGCTGCCGCGAGCATCCAGGGTTCCCGCCCGCTGCCATCGAGCACCTCGGCATCATCGTCATCACGCCCGAGAAGTGGGAGGACAACGCCATGGCCGTCGTCGGCCGCGGCTGCCGCCTCCTCACCCTCTACATCAACCCCAAGCACTTCCGCCACGGCGACCGCGACTGGGCCTTCCTCGCCGCCCTGCTCAAGTGGACCCGCCACAACGCCGCCACCCTCGGCCACACCAAGCTCATCGGCGGCGACCCGCTGAAGCGCGAGTGGTATGGCTACGCCCATTTCCTCGGCATCCGCGGCATCATCGCATTGCGCAACCCCTTCATCGAGCCGCAGACGGTGAAGCTCACGCTCGACGAATCGCTCGGCTGGCGAGCCATCGAGGCTGCCGTGGACACGCCCGGCACAGCCTACGTCGCGCGGATGGTCTATCCTCGCCGCGAGGTCCTGAGCCCCAGGGTGGACTACGGCAGGCCGCTGAAGCTGACGCTTCAAGGCTACGAGACCGTGGTTATCGACGTTCAGACGGTGGCCCCCGATCGTATGTCTCTGCTCGGCGTGCAAGCCACCGAGACGGAGCGGGCGGGGAACCGCATCGCCTATGCCGTCTGCGGCCGCCCGGGCCAGAAGCTGGCGGCCATTGCGGCGAGACCTGTCGCCAAGGCGTCGCTCGACGGCCAGCCTGTCCCCATCGCGGGAGCGGGCGGCGTGGCGCTCCAACTCGCCTTCGGCGGCGCTCCGCAGGCCTGCCGCGTCGAGGGCGCCCGGCTGGAGATGCCGGCCAACGAGCCGGCCGCCCAGATCGGCGGAAGCTGTACGGCCACCGTCCCGACGGGCTCAAAGGCGACGATGCACGTCCTCGTCCATCCGCGCGGCGGCGCGGGCGCGGTCGAGTGCGCGGCACAGGTCAACGGTAAGGCCATCCAGGCCCGCGCCGTCCGCTCGGGCAAGGGCCAGGCCCACTCGCGGCACGCCTGGACCTGGTTCGAGTTCCCCCTGCCCGAGGGCGAGAGCCAAGTGGCCATCGTCCTCAAGCCCTCGAAGGGGCGCGGATTGCCTCGCTGCGAGCTGGGCTGGTGGCTGTGGGCGGAGCATCCACTCCAGAAGAAGACCCTAGCGCTGGAGCTCGAGAAGCCGTTGCCGCCCGCGCCGAAGGAGCCGCTCCCGCTGCCCATCGGGATCGAGTCAGAACGGCAGATCATCACGGTTCACCCGCCGAGGCTGTTCGCGCCGGCGAGAGTCTGGCCGAAAGCCAACGCGCCGAGGGTGTGGCTCGACGAGGCAGCGCCCGACGAGGCGCGGCAGGACTGGGGCACCCTCCAGCGGAACCGGAGCGTGTGGGGGAAGCCGATGATCGTCGCGGGCCGCACCTTCACGCGCGGCCTCGGCACCCACGCCAACAGCCGGCTCGTCTACGAGCTGAGCGGAGGGAAGTTCAAGCGCTTCCGCTGCCTCGTCGGCCGCGACGAGCACGCGATGGAGGGCAACGTCGTCTTCCAGGTGTGGCTCGACGGCAGGAAGGCCTTCGACAGCGGCCCCATGGGCAAGACCACGCCTGCCAAGCCCGTTGAGGTGGACGTCTCGCGCTCCGCGGTCCTCGAGCTCCGCACCCTCGACGGCGGCGACGACATCGGCGGCGACCACGGCGACTGGGCTAACGCCGAACTCCTCCGATAGCAGCAGGCCCCGACACCCACGCACGCTCCCCGTCGTTGCTGGT
>CBFDBL010000353.1:0-6747 GCA_965603035.1 uncultured bacterium | reverse complement strand
GCCGACCCGTCGCCGCCCGCTGCTCTTTGAAAATCGGGTTTCTCGGGGGCCTGCGCCGGCGGCGCAGAGGGTGGGCCGCGCCCGCGGCCCAGCCTCTGCCGGCTCGGGGTGGACTGGGGGGAGTGGCGCGGGTCAGGCGCCGTTGGCGGTGAGGCGGACGGCGTAGTTGCCGGGGCGCCCCTCGCTGAGCTCGACGAGGCCCTCCTTGGCCATGTCGTCGAGGAGCTTGGTGAAGGAGTTGTATCCGTAGTAGTTTTCGTTGAAGCCTGGGTAGACTCGCTTGATGGCCTGCTTGACCATGGAGGCCCAGACGACGTCGTGGTCGAGAGCGAGGGAGCTGACGATCTCGCAGACGCGGTCGAAGGCCTCCTGCTTCTTGGGGTCCTTCTTCTTGCGGCGGCGGGTGGAGGTGCGGCTCTTCTGGGAGGCGCGGACGAGGTCGTCGTAGAGGATGAACTCGTCGCAGCTTTCCATGAGGAGGTCGGAGGTGGAGCTTTTGACTCCGCATCCGATGACGCGCTTGTTGTTCTCCTTGAGCTTGGCGGCGAGGGGGCTGAAGTCGCTGTCGCCGGAGACGAGTGCGAAGGTGTCGATGTGCTCCTTGGCGTAGCACAGGTCGATGGCGTCGGCGACCATGTGGATGTCGGCGCTGTTCTTGCCGCTGACCTTGCTGGCGGGGATATCGACCATCTCGACGCCGTGTCGGTGGAGGTCGGTGGTGGCGTCGCGGTAGTGTCGCCAGTCGCAGTAGGCGCGCTTGAAGACGATGCGGCCCTTCTCGAGCAGGCGGCGCAGCACGAGGTCGATCAGGAAGGGCCCCTTGTTCATGTCGCGCACGCCGATGGCCAGGTTCTCGAAGTCCACGAATACAGCGATCAGCGGCTCGTCCGACGCCATGGTCTCGTCCTTTGGGTTTGGTATCGCGCCAGGGCATTCTCCTGGCAGTGGTTCCGCGATGACCTTACCACGCCGTCGCCCGGTTGTCAATGGCCAGCACGGCGAGCGGTTCGGAGTCCTCGCCTTCAGGCGAGAGCCCGGCTCGCGGGTAGGGGTGGGCCGGCGGCTGTCGGGGCCTGCGCTACGGCCTGAAGGCCGCACTCCGAACGGGCGGCGAGACGGGCCAGGCCAAGCGGTAGAGGACCATGACGGGCGCGGCGTTCGAGGTGGCGATGTGGTGGAGGTGGTAGCGGCCGGGCTGGACGTGCCAGTCGCGGAGCGGCTCGAGCCGCGGGCGGTCGCCGACGGGCGGGAAGAGGCCGAGCCGTCGGAGCAGGGCGCGGTCGGCGAGTGCGTGCTGGACCATGGCGAGATGGGTGACGTCCTGGCCGCGCATGTACGGCGCGCAGTCGCCGGCGAAGAGGTGGCGGGCCATGGCGGGGTCCACGAGGCCGCCGAGGTCCACGACGCGGCGGTCGGCGTGGTAGGCGACGGCGCCGAGGTCGTAGGTCGCGACGACGGCGTCGGGCGGGAGGTGCTCGGCGATCCATCGGCCGCAGGCGACGTGTGTGGTGTTTATGTGGTCGACGCTGTCGCGGTAGACGACGCGCCAGAGGGTGGCGCTCCCGAGGCAGAGGACGAGCCAGAGCGCCAGCACAGCGGGCGCTGCGCGGCGCAGGCCGGTCCGGAGCCGGGCGAGGCGCGCGAGGCCCGCGGTGACCAGCAGGGCCAGGGCGACGAAGTTGACGGCCTGGTAGCGGCCCGCGTGGCCGTGGACGGGCAGCAGGACGACGTAGGCGGCGTTGTGGAGCAGCGTCCAGCCGACGAGCAGGCGGAGCGCCGGGCGGGGAACGGCGCGGCGCCGCGCGTCCATAAGCAGCGCGGCGAGGCCAGTGCCCGCGGCGGCCGCGATCGCCACGCCCACGAGAGCGCCGGCGATCTCCGCGCTCGCGAGGCCCAGCCAGGCGAGCAGCACCATGCCGAAGACCCAGCGATCGAGGTAGCGAGCCCAGGCCCACACGAAGCCGCCGGCTCGGCCCGCGACCGCGGCGGGCGAGAAGTCCACGTGCGCCGGCTGGCCCGCGAGCCAGCGGCGGCCGGCGAAGGTCGCGGTGAGCGGCTGGCCGCTGATGGCGAGGTTGATGGCGAGGTAGACGCCCGCGGCGACCGCGACGGGGGCGAAGAGCCGGAGCCAGACGGGCCAGCGGGCGAGCTGGCGCCGCCACAGCGCGGGCAGCTCGGCCAGGCCCATGGCGAGCGCCAGCGCGGCGCCCTCGGGGCGCGCGAGCACCAGCAGCCCGGCCAGCGCGCCTGCGGCACCGTACCGCTCACGCGACCGACACCAGATGGCGCCGAGGGCGAGGACGAGGAACAGGGTGGCCTCCATCCCGGCCAGGCTGATCCAGACGAGCGGGCCGAGCAGCGCGCACGAGGCCGCCGCCGAGAAGGCCCAGCGGGCGCTCAGGCCGGCGTCGCGCGCGAGCAGGAAGCAGAGGGCGACGAGCCCTGCCTGGAGCGCCATGCCCCAGACGACGGGCGCCGCGACGGGGCCGACGCCGGCGAGGCGCAGCAGCGCGAGCAGCGCGGTCCACAGGAAGCTGGTGGTGCCGGTGCTCGCCGGGGTTGAGGCACAGGGAGCCGTGTCGGGCGAGGTTGCGTGCGTAGGTGGCGTGGATCCAGCCGTCGTCGAGCGGGAGGCCCGGCGCGGCGGGGCTGGCGAGGTAGAGGGCCTGGGTGCCGAGGGCGAGCACGACGACGAGCACGAGGGCGAGACGGGTGCTCAAGGCTGTCCCTGGGGCGAGAGGTCAGAACTTCAGCCGCTCGCAGGGCAGGCGGCTGAAGTCGGGGCGTCGGATGACCTCGGCGAGGATGACGGCTCGACGGAGCTCGGCGAGGGTGGGCGCCTTGCCGAGCGGGCCGAGGTGGCCGAGGCGCGCGCCCCGCATGCGGATCACCGTGGCCGCGGGCGTCGCTGCCGCGCGGGCCCGGGCCTGGGCAGGCGCCGGCTTGGGCGGTGCGGCGCGGCGGCGCGCCTTGCGCGGCACGACCTTGGCCCTCGGCGGCGGCTCGGCGGCGGGGACAGCCTCGACGATGATCGCCTCGACGGGGGCCTCCCGTGCCGCGGGCCGGCGCCGGGCGGCCGGGCGCGCGCCGGCCGCCTGTTGACTCGCGCCCTGCCGCTGCGCAGGGCGCCCCTCGACCTGGACGCCGATGCTCTGGAGATACGACTTGACCTGGTCGTCGCCGGCCTCGTAGGCGGTGCTCCCCTGGGCCGGCCGGGGCTGCTGGGGCCGCGGCTCGGCCTGGCGAGGCTTCTGCGGCTCCTCGGTCTGCACGCCGAGCGCGGAGAGGAAGCCGCGGATCTCGTCGCCCGGCGTCGCGGGCGGCCGACGGGGCGGGGCGGCCGCCCCGCCCGGCCGCTTTCGCGCCATGGCCGCCTTGACGATGTTCGCCACGATCACGATGGCGAACACGACGACGGCGATGAGGATCTCGACGAGGCCCCCACGGCCCCGCGCCCCGACGGCGTGGAGCACGCCGACAGCACCCATCAGGATGAGCATCGCCACAACTCCTCAGTGTCGCCCCGCACGGCGCGCGGCGTCAGATGCCTGTCGTCGGCGCCGAGCCTTCACCGCCGCCGATCGAGCTCCGCATGTCGGTGTCCGCCTGGATATTCCGCAGTCTATAATAGTCCATGATCCCGAGGTTGCCCTCGCGGAAGGCCTGGGCGATGGCCCTGGGGACCTCGGCCTCGGCGCGGACGACCTCGGCGCGCATCTCCTCGACGCGGGCGCGCATCTCCTGCTCCTGGGCGAGCGCGAGCGCTCGGCGCTCCTCGGCCTTGGCCTGTGCGACCTGCTTGTCGGCCTCGGCCTGGTCGGTCTGGAGTCGGGCGCCGATGTTGGCGCCGACGTCCACGTCGCCGATGTCGATGGAGAGGATCTCGAAGGCGGTGCCGGCGTCGAGGCCCTTGCCGAGCACGACCTTGGAGATGCTGTCGGGGTTCTCGAGCACGGCCTTGTGCGAGGCGGCGGAGCCGATGGTGGTGACGATGCCCTCGCCGACGCGCGCGATGATCGTCTCCTCGGTCGCGCCGCCGATCAGCCGATCGATGTTGGCGCGCACCGTCACGCGGGCCTTCGCCTTCACCTCGATCCCGTCCTTCGCCACCCCGGCCACCGTGTCCTTGCCGCTGCCCGCCTTCGGGCAGTCGATCACCTTGGGGTTCACCGACGTGTTCACCGCGTCCTCGACGTCGCGGCCCGCCAGGTCGATCGCCGCGGCCTTCTGGAAGTCCAGCGGGATCCCGGCCCGCATCGCCGAGATCAGCGCCCGGACCACCTTGTCCACGTTCCCGCCGGCCAGGAAGTGCGCCTGGAACTGGCCCACCTCGACCCTCAGGTCGGCCTTATGGGCGGCCACCATCGCGTTGGTCACCGTCTGGACGTCGCCGCCCGCGAGCTGGAAGCTCTCGAGGTCCCGACTCTCGAGCCGGATCCCCGCCTTGTGCGCCGTGATGAGCGAGCGGACGATGATGGGCACCATCTGCTCGCCGCGGCCGCGGCCGCCCACGGACAGGTAGTGCGCCTCGAGCCCACGCACCGGCATCTCGATGCCCGCCTGCTTCGCCGTGATCCGCTGCTCCACGATCATGGCCGCGTTCACCCGCCGGAACTTCATCCCGATGAGCTCGACGAACGTGACCCGCGCCCCGGCCGCGAAGGCCTGGATCCACAGGTTGAAGAAGCTCGCGATCACCACGAACAGTACGACGGCCACGATGCCCAGGATGCCGAGCAGGATCCACATGCCGAAGCTCCTTCTCCCACGGCGGGTTCGGTCGGAGACAATGCCTCACACCCACGGCCAGCTCGCCGGCCGCTACACGCACACGGCACGCACCACGACGCGGTTCCCCTCCACGGCCACCACCTCGACCCGCGCGCCCGCGTCGATACGCTCCCCCTCCGTCACCACGTCCACTCGCGCTCTCTCGAAGAGCGCCACCCCGGCCGGCCGCAGCGGCGTCCTGGCCACCCCCACCGTGCCGACCAGGTGCCGCAGCCTCTCCTGCTGGGTCGCGCCCTGCGGCGCGTTGCGGGTCACCTGCACGGCAGCCGGCGGCTCCTCCTCGCCCGCGCCCCTCTCGAGCACCAGGCCCTGGCCCCAGCGGCTCCGCGGGCCGTACTTCGTCAGCAGGTACGAGACCGCCGCCAGGGCGACCACCGCACCCGCGCCCACGGCCCACGCCGCCAGCGCGCCCCACGACAGGTACGCGTACCACGCCCCCACCGCCAGGCATCCCGCCAGCAGCGCCAGCAGCACCCAGCCCACGGGATGCGCGAGCAGGATCGGCACCACGGCTCAGGTCCCCCGCGGCTCGGCGCCGACGACGCTCACGCCCGCACCCGCCGCACCACCACGCGGTTCCCCTCCACGGCCATCACCTGGATCCGGCCGCCCGCGTCGATCATGCCGCCCTCGGTCACCACGTCCACGCGCCGGCCCTCGACCACCGCCACGCCGGCCGGCCGCAGATCGCTCTGCGCCACCCCCTCCTTGCCGATCAGCGGCAGCATCGCGTCCTCCCCCGTCCCGCCCTCGGCGGTCACGGTGGACGTCTCGCTCGCCGTGGGAGGCACGACCGCGCCTTCGTCCGCCGGGCTGAAGAGCACCAGGCCACGCCCGAACGACGTGCGGGGGACGAACCTGAAGCCGAAGTAGAGGATCACGACGGTGAGGACCGGCGCCACCGCGCCCATCACCCACGCCGCCGTCGCGCCCGCGCTCGCGTGGGCCAGCCACACGCTCAGCGCGAAGCTGCACACCGCCCCGAGCGTCAGCAGCCCGAACGACGGGACGAACACCTCGAGCACCACCAGCATCACGCCGACCGCGAAGAGCACGATCGCGAGCGTCACAGCAGCCTCCTCGCCGGCGAGCCGTCAGGGCACGCGCCGCACCACCACGCGGTTCCCGCGCACCTGGCAGATCTCGATCGGCTCGCCAGGGTGGATGAAATCGCCTTCCGTCACCACGTCGAGCGGCTCGCCGTCGAACTCTCCCCGGCCCGCCGGCCGCAGCAGAGACGTCGCACGGCCGCGCCGACCGACCAGCGCCGCGGCACGGCTCGCCGCCGCAGCCGGCGACGGCATCGGCGACACCGACTCGGCGACCGCCGTCGGAGCCGTGGACGCCGGCGGCGACGCCAGCACCAGTCTACCCACGTAGGGCACCTTGTGCAAGTGCCGCGCCACCAGCACCAGCGAGATGAACGTCGCCACCACCACCCCCCCGACCGTCGCGAGGTTCCGCTCGAACAGCCGCCACTCAAACGGCGTGTCGGGCCACCCGAAGCTCTGGAGCGACAGCACCAGGCTCGACATCATGCACAGGATCCCAGCCACGCCCAGCACCCCGAACCCCGGGGTCACGAACAGCTCGACCGCCAGCAGCCCCACGCCGAGCGCGAAGAGCGCGATCTCCCACATCTCCGCCAGGCCCGCCACGTACTTGCCGAGGAAGAACACGCTCACCAGCGTGACGCCCGCGATGCCGAACACGCCGAACCCCGGCGTCTTCATCTCGGCGATGATGCCCAGGATCCCCAGCACCAGGAGCACCGGCCCGAGCGCGTCGAGCACCCGCACGATCCCCTCCGACCACGTGATGTCCAGCGTCACCACCTTGTGGTCCGCCAGGCCGTAGAGCGCCAGCACCTCGCGCCGCCCCCCCACTGTCGCGCGCGAGAAGCCGCGGTCGAGCGCCTGCTGGTTGTTCATCGTCATCAGCCGGTTCGCGTCGTCG
>CBFDBL010000352.1:0-6748 GCA_965603035.1 uncultured bacterium | reverse complement strand
CGTCAAGGCGATGATGGGCTTCGCCGCGGTGCACCCGCCGCGGCACGCGGCGCGGCTCGTCGAGCGGGCGAAGCACCGCCCGGGGCGCGTGGCCCACGTGCCAGGCAGGCTCGAGGAGGGCGACGCCGGCCCGATCGTGCGGCCCCTGAGCTACCACGGCTCCGCGCACATCCACGCCCTGAGCCAGGCCAACTGCCTGATCGTCCTGCCCGCCGACGTCGCCGTGGTCGAGGCCCCCGCGACGGTCGAGGTCATTGTGCTCGAGGTGTAGCGCGATGGTCGGCCAAGGGGGCAGGGGGCAGGGGGCAGAGGTCAGAGGTCAGAGGTTAGAAGTCAGGAGTCAGAGGTCAGAGGTCAGAGGTCAGAGGTCAGAGGGCAGAGGTCAGAAGGCAGAGACCAGAAGGGAGGGGCGAGACCGTGAAGATTGTGTCGGCCAAGGACCTGACCGTCTACAGGAAAGCGTACGAGCTTGCCATGCGGGTGTTCAAGGCCAGCAGGCGTTTCCCACCCGAGGAACGCTACGCTCTCACCGGCCAGGTGCTGCGCTCGTCGCGCTCGGTGTGCGCCAATCTGCGGGAGGCGTGGGCGAAGCGGAGGTACGAAGCCCACTTCGTGAGCAAGTTGACCGACTGTGACGGCGAGAACAGCGAGACAGATACCTCGCTCGATTTCGCCAGAGATTGCTCGTACATCACCAGTCAGCAACACGAGGAGCTGACGGCGCTCTGCGCCGAGGTCGGCAAGATGCTCGGCTCGATGATCGCAGCCCCCGAGAAGTTCGTGTGCTGATGTCTGACCTCTGACCTCTGACCTCTGGCCTCTGCAAGGCTAGCCCATGGCGCGACCGCCGCTCACCTATCTCCGCGTCTCGGTCACCTCGCGCTGCAACCTGCGGTGCGTGCACTGCCGGCCCGCGTGCGGGGTCGAGGGCGAGGACGCGCTGTCGAAGGACGAGATCGTCCGCTTCGTCCGCGTGGCGGTGGGGTGCGGCATCGAGAAGGTGCGGCTGACGGGCGGCGAGCCGCTGCTGCGGGCCGACGTCGTCGACATGGTCGGCGAGCTGGCGGCCACCCCCGGCCTGAGGCAACTGGGCCTGACGACGAACGGGTGCCTGCTGCCCGAGAAGGGGGCGGCGCTGCGCGAGGCGGGCCTGCGGCGGATCAACATCGGCCTGTCGGCCGTGGACCCTGTGATCTACGACCGGATGACGCGGAGCGCCCACAGCCGGCGCGCGCTGGGCGGGCTCCAGGCCGCGCTCGACGCGGGCTTCGAGCCCGTGAAGGTCAACGTGGTGGTGATGCGCGGGATCAACGACGGCGAGATCGCCGCGCTTGCCCGGCTCTCGCGCGACCGGCGGATCGAGGTGCGCTTCATCGAGTACATGCCTTTCGGCGCCGAGCCGGGCATGCGCGAGCGCCACTTCGTGCCCGCCGGCGAGGTGCTCGGCCGCCTCGGCGAGCTGGGCGACGTCGAGCCGCTCGAGGGCGACCGGGGGCCGGCCTCGGCCGCGCGCTACCGCATCCGCGGCTACGGCGGCTCCATCGGCATCATCGCGCCTCACTCCGAGCCCTTCTGCGACGCCTGCAACCGCATCCGCCTGACCGCCGACGGCAAGCTCCGCGCCTGCCTCATCGACGGCGGCGAACGCGACATCCTGGCGCTCCTGCGCGCCGGCATCGACCCGCCGACGATGGCGCGGCTGCTCGCCGAGGCCGCCGCGGCGAAGCCCGCGCGCCACTCCGGCGCCTTCCGCGGCCAGATGCACCGCATCGGCGGCTAGGCGCCACGCGTCGCCACGGCGACGAGCCGTTGGCAGGCTGCCTCGAGCGGGATGACGGGCGGCGGGCCTCCCCAGAGCTCGATATCGACGAACCCTGCCCGCTCGAGCAGCGCGCGCAGCGCCTCGGGCTCGTAGAGCCGCATCGCCAGGCGCCGCTGCACCGTCTCGTCCCCGCGCCGATAGGTCCAGAGCGATTCGTAGCGGCCCGTCTCGGGGTCGAGGACGTGCTCCTGGCGGACGCGCGCGCCGCCGAAGACGAGCTCGTTGCAGGGATGGAAGTTGGCGCGCAGCCACGGCAGGTGGGCGGTCTCGACGACGAGCCGGCCCCCGGGCCGCAGGGCCTGGCAGGCGCGGCGACAGAACCGCGCGTTGCCCGCCTCCGGAAAGTAGCCGAAGCTCCCGCCCCAGTTCACCACCGCGTCGAAGGCGCCCGCGAAGGGCAGGGCGCGCATGTCGCCGCGCACGAGCGCCAGCTCGACCCCCGCCTCCGCCGCCAGCCGCCGCGCACGGTCGAGATAGCGGGCATTGAAGTCGAGCCCGACCACGTCGAGCCCCGCCTGGGCCAGGGGGGCCGACACGCGGCCGTTGCCGCACGGCACGTCGAGCACCCGGTCGCCCGGCGAGAGGCCGAGCAGCCCGACGATCGTCGCGGCGGCCCGCTCGAGGACCTCCTTGGAGAGCGCGCGGAAGAACACGTCGCCGTAGACGTCGTCGAAGAAGCTCTCGAACCACGCGACCAAGGGCGGTCTCCTCCCGTCGGTTGGACGTTCGCCGCCACTGTAGCGACCGCGCGGCAGGCCGTCAAGCCGGCGGCGCGCTCAGGTAGCCGCCGGAGTCGTTCGCCGCCATCGTCATCCCCTTCCTCTCGGCTTGCGCCCGACGGCGATGAGCCGACGCGAGTGCCGGGTGAACCGCCCGTGGGGGCGGGTGGAGAGCCGTACGTCGCGGAAGCCGGCCGCGCGGAGCAGCGTGCGTATGTCGCCGCCGTTGAAGATGCGCATCACGATCTTGTGCCGCTCGGTCCGGTTGCCCTTGCTGAGGGTCCACGTCGAGTGGATGCGGTGGGTGCGCGGGTCCCAGCGGTTGCGCGTGACGATCCTCACCTTGCCGTGCAGGCTGTCGTCGGTCCTGCGGAGGTGGGTGAGCAACCACGACTTGTTGATCCCCTCGATAAGGAAGCGGCCGCCGGGCCGCAGCGCGGCGAGGACGCGCTGGCAGACGCGCAGGTTGTCGGCGTCGGAGAAGTAGCCGAAGCTGCCGAACCAGTTGAAGGCGCCGTGGAACTCGTCGGTGAAATCGACGTCGCGCATGTCGCCGTGCACCCAGCGGACCTCGAGGCCCTCCTGGCGGGCGAGGCGGCGTCCACGCCGCAGGTAGCGCTGGGTGAAGTCCACGCCCGTCATCTCCAGGCCCATCCGCGCGAGCGGGATCGTGAGGCGTCCCTCGCCGCAGGGCACGTCGAGCACGCGCTGGCCCTTGCGCGCCTCGAGCAGGCGCTTGACCAGCCTGGCCTGCTCGGCGGCGCCCTCGTCGCGCGAGGAATCCGCCAACACCTGGCCGTAGAGGCCGTCGAAGAACGTCTCATACCACGCGGACATGATCTCTCCCGCTCGGTCATGCGGGTGCGCAGGCCGCCTCGCGCCGCCTGGTGGCGGGGCAGGGGATGCCTGCGGTCTGGAGCCGGTCCCACTCGCGGTCGAGCAGGCCGTAGAGGAACGAGTCGCGCCAGCGGCCCCTGAGCCGCTGGTGCTCGCGGAGCCGGCCCTCGCGGAGCATGCCGGCCTTCTCGAGCACGCGAGCCGAGGCGAGGTTGTCGGCGTCGCAGGCCGCGCCGATGCGGTGGAGGCCGAGGGCCTCGAAGCCGAAGCCGAGGAGCGCCCTCGCCACCTCCGTCGCGTAGCCGCGGCCCCAGACCTCGCGGCTGAAGCAGTAGCCGATGGAGCCGCGGAGCTCGCCGGCGTCGGTGATGCGCAGCCCGCACCCGCCGATGAGGCGCCCGTCGGCGTTCCGCACGACGGCGAGCTCGTAGGCCGTCCTGGGCTGCTCGGCCCGATGAGCCATGGCGCGCGCGATGAACGCCTTTGTGTCGTCCTCGGTGTTGGGGCCCCACGGCATGAAGCGCACCACCTCGTAGTCGGAGGCATAGTGGTGCACGGCCTCCCAGTCCCCGTCCTCGAGCTCGCGCAGCGTGAGGCGCCCGGTGTGCAGCGGCAGCGTGGCGTTCATGGCATCGACCTCCATCTCCTTGCGCCAGTGGCTGGGGCCAAAGAAAAAACCCGCTGCCCTCGTCGGGCGGCGGGTTCCGTTTTCTCGTTTGTCAGCTCGGCTTACCCACCGCCCGGGTCATCGCGCAGGACGACGCAATAGGCCGTCCTCGCGGCGGCCTGGCGCCATCCGCTGCGCTTGATAAAGGGCCTGTGGGCTGAAGCCACCACCGATTCCTCCATTTCTATCTCGACTTATACCCGGACGAGCCGGGTTTGTCAAGGGGGAAACGGATGGTTCAGCGGCGCCCCTTGTCGAACCGGGGAAGCGCGTCGAAGCTCAGCGAAGGGGTGCCCTTGGCGAGCGCCTGGAACGAGCCGTCGGTCTTGGGCGCGAGCTTGCGCATGTGGGCCTCGAGCCGGTCGGCGAGGCCGCGGGCCACGTCGGGGTGGTCGGCGACGACGTTGGTCAGCTCCTCGGGGTCGGCCTCGAGGTCGTAGAGCTCGATGCGCGGCTTGGCGCCCTTGCGGAGCGGGGTCCAGGGGCAGACGTAGTTCCACTTCCGGGTGCGGATGCAGGCATAGGAGCCGAAGGCGGAGACGGCGTAGGAGCGCCCGCGGGCCTTGCCCTCGACCATGGGCCACACGCTGCGGCCGAGCACGCGCCTGGGCACGGGCAGGCCCATGAGGCCGAGGCACGTGGGCATGATGTCCTGGTGCTGGACGAAGCCGCTGACCCGCTGGCCGCCGCCCTTGCCCCTGGGGTGGCGGATGAAGAGCGGGAGGCGGGTGCACTGGTTGCGGAGGCGGTCCTGCCCCTTGTGGATCTCGCCCTGCTCGCCCATCATGCAGCCGTGGTCGGAGGTGAAGACGACCAGCGTGTCCTTCGCGTGGCCCGTCTCCTCCAGTGTCTCGAGCAGATGGCCGACCCAGCGATCGACGAGCGAGCACTCGGCGGCGTAGGCCGTCTGGACGTTCCTGACCTGCCGCTCGGTCATGCGGCTGACGTGGCCGGGCGGGATGAGGCCGTCGCAGGCGTCGTCGGCGGTGAACTTGGGATCGTACTTGCGGGCATACTTGACCGGCGGGTCCCAGGGCTCGTGGGGGTCGAAGCACTCGACGTGCAGGTAGAAGGGGTTCTTGAGGGTGTAGTCGCGGAGCCAGTCGGCGGCCTTGCACATCGTCTGGGCGACGATGGTGTCCTTCTCCGAGCGCCAGGACGAGCGGTTGACCAGGTGCTGGATGACCCAGGCTCGGGGATGGAGCTTGCGTCCGCGGGCGGCGCGGCGGAGCTGCTTGCTGACCCGCTTCGCATCGAGCATGGCGTAGGGATCGCCCTCCTGGCCGCGGGTCCAGTACCAGTAGTCGAAGCCGCGATGAAAGTTCTTCCCAGGCTTCATCATGTGGTAGACGTCGTTGAAGAGGGCGGACATGTAGTCGTGCTGGCGGAGGTGCTCGGACAGGGTCACGTCCTCGTCGAAGAGCGGGTGCCAGCCGTGGAGCTGGACGCCGTCGCTAGGCTGGCTGCGGTAGGCGAAGGGCACGATGTTGCGGCCGGTGAAGATCACCCGCCGCGCGGGGATGGTCGGCAGCCCTTCGGCGTAGGCGTCGTCAAACACGACGCTCTCGGCCGCGAGACGGTCGAGACACGGCGTCTCGATCCACTCGTTGCCATACGCCCCGATGTAGTCCCAGCGGAAGGTGTCGGACACCACGATCAGCAGGTTCACGCTTCTCTCCTTGGCTACGGTGCCGTGCGGGGGCTGGCCTCGAGATCGAGGTAGAGGAGGCTGGTGCGGAGCCGCCATGGGCGGAGGCCGGCGCTCCTCGCGATATCTTCGACCTCGTCGGCCGTGTAGGCGGTCCTGAAGACGCTCTCGAGCAGCGCGCCGAGCCACGTTCGCCGGACGTTCCAGATCAGCAGCGCGCCGCCGGGCTCGAGCACGCGCTCGCACTCGCGGAGCATCGCGACGGGGTCGGGCACGCAGTGGAGGGTGTCGTGGCTGACGACGGCGTCGAAGGCGTCGTCGCCGAAAGGCAGGGCCTGCGCGTCGCCTTGGGTGAAGCGGATGCGCTCGGCGAGGCCGGCCTCCGCGATACCGGCCTCGGCGATGGCCACCATCGGTTCCGAGCGGTCCAGGCCGTCGATCTCGGCCCTGGGCAGCGCCTCGGCGAGCGCGATGGCCAGATGCCCCGAGCCGGACCCCACGTCCAGGATCCGGCCCGCCTCGAAGCCGAGCTCGCCCAGCGTCCGCGCGAAGCGGGCCGCCGCCTTCCGCGCCCAGGTCTCGTGACGCGCGGCGAACCGCTCCGCTCCCTCCTGGCTCTCGAAGAGCCGCGCATGCTTCGTCGTCTCGAAGGGCACGCGTTTCACCGTTGGGATCTCCACAGGTGGTTCAGCTCGCAGGCATGAGACCGAATGGCGGCGGGCTTGTCAACCGCGGTGCGCCGGCACGATCGACCGCACCGGGGGTTGGGCGATACTGCGAGGATCGGTCTGGCATATGACGGGCGCGCTATCCCGCGGGCACGCTGCGCTGGGACGTGCGGATCTCGCGGTAGGCGGCGTACATCCGCTTGACCCTCTCTGCGTGAGCCGGCTCGGCGATCCGGTTCTTCTGCTCGGCCAGGTCCGTGCTCAGGTCGTACAGGGCGGCGGGCTTCTCGCCAGAGGCGACGACCAGTTTCCAGTCGCCCTGGATCAGGGCGTGGGCCATGCCGCGGGACTTGCCCTTGCCCTTCGCCCCCTTCTTCTTTCTGGCCT
>CBFDBL010000351.1:0-6750 GCA_965603035.1 uncultured bacterium | reverse complement strand
CTGACCTTCCAGGGCAAGCGCCTGAGCCTCAACCTCGCCACCTCCATCGCGGGCGACGTCCGCGTCGAGCTTCAGGACCCCGATGGCAGGGCCATCGAGGGCTTCGCCGCCGCCGACTGCCACGAGCTCTTCGGCGACACCCTCGACCGCGTCGTCGCGTGGAAGGGCGGCGCCGACGTCAGCAAGCTCGCCGGCCAGCCTGTGCGCCTGCGCTTCGTCCTCCGCGACGCCGACCTCTACTCCTTCCAGTTCCAGGACTAGCCTGCTGATGCGAGCTCTCGCCCTCACCGTCCTTGCTGTCGGGGCCACGGTAATGACCGGATGCTCGGCCGCGCCCAAGCCGCGCAGCGACTGGTACCGCGACGCCCTCGTCGTCCTCCACAACGACAACCACTCCAACCTGCTCGGCAAAGGCCACAGCGTGGACGAGCTGACCGAGATGGTCCGCGACATCCCCGTGCCCATGATCCAGGTCTCCGCCTTCGGCGCCGTCGGCACCACCACCTATCCGACCACCATCCGCCCCCATCGCGACCAGGGCGACTGGGACACCCTGGCCGCCTGGAAGCAGGTCGCCGACCGCCTCGACCGACGCTTCTGCGTCTACATCAACACCCGCGGCCTCCGCATCTCGAAGGACCGCCCCGACTGGATGCAGCGCGACGCCCGCGGCAAAGGCAAGGGACGCCACGGCGGCCTCGACATCTGCCTCCGGCCCAGCCCCGACGGCTCGGGTGCCCTCGAGTCCCTCTTCCTGCCCATGCTCCGCGAGATCGTGACCCGCTACCAGCCCGACGGCATCTGGGTGGACGGCGACCACGCCCGCACAGCCACCTGCTACTGCCCGGGCTGCAAGGCCGCCTGGAAGGCGCTCACCGGCCGCGACCAGCCGCCCACCTCGCCCGACGACGCCGACTGGCCCCGCTGGCTCGACGTCCAGCAGCAGCGCTTCGACGCCTACCGCCGCCAGATGGCCGACGCCATCCACGCCGCGCGGCCGGCGTGCATGTACACCAGCAACCACTCCTGGCGCTTCCGCTCCCGCGACCCGCGCTGCGCGCCCGACTGCGCCGACACACTCAGCGGCGACCTCAGCCACGGCCACGCGCTGCGCTCCACCCGCCTCTCGGCCATGATGCTCGCGCCCGAGGACCACCTGCCCTACGACATCATGCACAACATCCGCTTCGTCGCCGGCCGCGACCCCATCTCGCCCCGCCGCATCCTTCAGAAGGGCGGCGTCACCCTCGCCTGCGGAGCCGTGTGGAACCTCTGGGTCCCCGGCTCCAGCATCGTCCAGGAGGCATCGCAGACGCGGGCGAAGCTGTGCGCCGAATGGGCTCAGGCCCGAGCCATCGCCCTCGGCCGCACCACCTCGGCCAGCCACACCGCCCTCCTGCTCAGCGAGACCTGCTGGCGCCGCGAGAAGATCGAAGGCAAGCAGAGCTTCTACGACCCCGGCTCGGTCGAGCGTGCAGCACTGGCCCTCGAGGATGCCGGCTTCGCCGTGGACATCGTCAACGAGGCGATCCTCCGCGAGCGCATCGCCTGCTATCGCACCGTCGTCGTCGCCAACCAACGGACGGTGAGCGCCGAGACCCTCGCCGCGCTCGAGGCATTCGTCGGGGCCGGCGGGCTGCTGCTCGTCGCCGGCGGCGGCCTGCGGGACGTGGCCCCGGCACAGCGCGAGACGGTGGCCGACCTGCTCGCCGTCGAGCGGCGGGAGGCGCTCCCCGAGCCGCAAAGACTCCAGGTGGGGGAGCGGATGGTCGGCTCGGGGTCGGCGCGCGAGCTTCATCCTCGAGGGGCAGAGGTGCTCGCCGCGTTCGCCAGTGGCCAGCCCGCGCTCACACGGCACAGGGTCGGCGCGGGCGTCGCCGCCTGCCTCGCGCTCCCCAGCGTGTCGTACCCCGACGACAGCGGCCTGCTCGGCTGGGTGATGCAGAAGCTCGGGCGAGGCCCGGCCGTCGCCGTCGCAGGCGAGGCGCGCCAGCGGCATCTCGTCTTCGGGCTCCGCCGCAAGCCGGGGCAGATCGTCCTCCACGTCACCGACCTGACGTCGCGGGTGGGAGGACGCCGCATCGTGCCCGCGTCGCGGAACGACATCGACGCCGAGCCGCCCGTCGCCGAGGCGACGCTGCGCCTGGCGCTGCCCCGCCGGCCCCGGCGCGTGCGGGCCGTCCCTGCCGCGACCCGCGTCCGCAGCGAGTGGCGGGACGGGATCCTGGAGCTGACCCTCGCCGACCTCGACGTCCACGCCGCCGTCATCCTCGACGCAGACGCCCAGGGCGCGCTGCCCTGCCTGCCGGCCTCGGAGGCGATGGCGCAGCCGCCCGAGGCGTTCGAGCCGGTCCACGTGGACTTCGAGAGCCTGCGGCCGGGCCGGCCTGTGCCCGACGAGGTCGGCATCACCCGCACCGAGGGCAAGACCTCGATCCTCGTGACCGACGAGACGGCGGCCAGCGGGCGCCGCAGCCTGAAGTTCACCGACGGCCCCGCCGCGCCGCGCCCGTTCCAGCCCTACTTCTTCCTGCGCCCGCGCGGCTTGCACAGCGGGGTGGGCGTCTTCGCGTTCGCCATGCGGCTGGAGCCGGGTGCCGACGTGTCGGTGGAGCTGCGGGAGGTGGAGAACGCCCGCGAGTTCCCCGTCGGGCCGTCGCTGCGGCTCTCGGGGCGGGGCGAGCTGCGGGTAGCAGGCAGGGCCGAGCCGCTGGCGGCGCTGCCCGTCAACGCCTGGCTCGGCGTGGAGCTGCGCTTCCCGCTCGATGGGCGGGGCCACTACGACCTGACGCTGCGCGTGCCGGGCCGCGCGCCGCGGGCCTTCGAGCGGCTGCCGTGCCGCAGCCGCGGCTTCTGGCGCTGCGGCTGGATCGGCATCTGCGGCGTCGGAACGGCGCCGGCAGCGTTCTGGGTGGACAACCTGTCGGTCAGGCGCCTGGCTGCGGGCCCATGAGCTTGCCGACCGTCTCGCGCAGGGCGACGGGGTCGATGGGCTTGTCGTGGTAGGCCTCGGGCGCGCTCCCGACGTAGTCGGCCACGGTGTCGGCGCCGAACTTCAGGCCGGTCCGCGCCGTGACCGACGTCAGCATGATGACGGGGATGCCCTGGGTCGCCTCGTCGGCGCGGAGTTCGGCGAAGACCATGAAGCCGTCCTTCCTCGGCATCTGGACGTCGAGGATGATGACGTCGGGCTTCTGAGCCCGGGCCATGTCGAGGGCCTCCTGGCCGTCGCGGGCGTTGATGATCTCGTGGCCGTCGGCCTCGAGCGCCGCCTCCACGAAGGCGTGAACGTCCGCCTCGTCGTCCGCGATCAGCACTTTCCTTGCAGAGTCCGTCATCGGTCCCTCCTGTCGCGCAGTTGCCGGCCCTGTCAGTTGGCGGTCCCGTGCTTCTCCGGCGGCTCGCGCGTCGCCCCACCGCGGCACACCACGTCGCCTGGGCGGATGTTCGGCGCGGGCTTCCCGTCGATGCCCGTCCTGGCGGGCTCGTCGGTCACAAAGGCAATGCAGCAGCGCGGCCCCTTCAGCACGCGCGCCCGGATGCGGCCCACATCCTCCCACCGTGTCCACACCTCCAGCCGCTCGCCTCCCTTGGCGAGTGCCACCAGGAGCCGGGCGCGGCGGACCCGCAGCTCCTGGCCGGGCGCGAGGGTGGCGCCCTGCGCAACGACGACGACCACGCAGTTGCCGCGTCGGGCCGACACGGTGCCGACGACCGTCGCGCCCTTTGGCGGCGCGCCCGCTGCGCCGGCGGCCCAGGCGCCGCCGACGGCACAGTGAACGGCCAGGATCGCCGCCGCGAGAATCCTCATGGGCGCCTCGCGTAGGTGTGGATGCCGTCGCCGTCCTCGTCGGCGATGTGGACCACCTGGCCCGCGCCGATGCTCAGGCCGACGGGCTGGTCCTCGAACGGCAGCTTCGCCATGACGGGCGCCGCCTCGATGGCAGGCGGCAGCTTCTTGCGCAGCTTGCCAGCGATCGCGCCGACGTCGAACGCGCGGAGCTGCGTCCCGCCGCGCTCCAGCACGTACAGCCGCCCCGGCTGGTCGGGGAACGCAGAGTCCATGGCCACCGGCGCCGCGAGCCCGACCCCCGCGGTGGACCGCTCGGGGTCGGGGAACTCCCCGACGCGCTCGACCACCTGCTTCCCGGCGTCGGCGGTCCGGACCTCCCACAGGTGGATGCTCGCGGCCTTGGCGGACGACAGGACGCAGATGTACGCATGCGTGCCGCCGTCGCCCGGGACGGCCGAGAGGACGGCGATCGCCTTCGGGCTCCGCAGGTCCGTCTCGAATGCGGTGAGGTAGCTGACGGGCTTGCTGTTGCTGAAGAGGAGCACCTTCCCGTCGGCATCGAGCACGGCGATGCGGTCGGCCGACGATGCGGCGTCCACGGCCTCGTGCTCGGGGATCCGCCGCCCTGGCAGGCCCGCCGAGCTGAGCTCGAGGCAGCGCGACGGGTCGGACGCGTCGAAGCGGAACACCGAATCGCGTCGCTGTCGGTCGGCGATGAGCAGCACGTGGTCGGACGAGCCGCGGTCGGGCCGCAGGCCGGCGATCGAGCGATAGGCGTCGAGGGTGCCGAAGTCGCGGAGCATCCAGCCCTGCGGGCCGATCGCGATGAGCCGCTCGCCGCCGGTCCGCCCGCGCCGACGCGCCAGGACCACGTAGCGCCGACCGTCGGGCGCCGCGGCGACGAAGCGCGGGGGCAGCTCGGGCAGCGGCAGCATGCGGCGGAAGCCGCCCCGCGCCGAGAGCTGGACCACGGCCGGCCCCGCGCTCCCCGCCGTCGTCTGGCCGGCCAGCAGCACGTCGCCGCTCGGCAGCAGCGCGGCCCGCGCCGCCGCGAAGCCCAGCCGCACGAGGTCGCGCGGCTGAGGGCTCGTCGTCGGCTCCCACCGCGGCGGCTTCCCGGCCGCGGCCCACTTGTCGGTCAGCGTGCCGTCCTTGAAAACGAGCTGGACCGGGACGTCGCGAAGCGGGTGGCAGCCGCGGCGCGGGACCATCGCCACCGGCGGCCCGTGCTTGTCGATGATCTTGCCGACCGCGATGGCCACGTCGAGCAGGCGGTAGCTGCCGCCGTGGACGGCTCGCCAGCGGCGGATCATGCGGTCGCGCGTGTCGAGGACGTAGACGTCGTTGCTCCCCGCGTCCACGCAGAAGGCCTGGAGCCAGGGCGAGTCGACCCTCGGCTCGAGGGCGACGGCGCCCCAGGCCGCGCCGTCGGCGCGCACGTGGAGCGTCGGCGGCGCCCCGGAGTCCAGGAGGTAGAGATCGCCTGCGGCGTTGACGCCCAGCCCCACCCGGCGCGTCCCGCCAGGCAGCGGCGCCAGCGCCGCGAGCGCCGCGGCGCCGGGCTTCAGGCACCTGACGGCGTCGCCCTGGAGCAGGTAGGCCGAGCCGCCGAAGCTCGCGAGCGCGCCGACGGGCTCGCCGCCGAGCGCCACGTAGCGGGCCGTCCCGTCGCGCCAGTGCAGGAGCCGCTTGTTGGGCGCATCGACCAGGAAGAAGGCGCCCGGGGGGCCCGCCGCCACGTGGCCGGCTTCGCCGACGAGCGGGCCGAGAGCGCCTTTCCCGAGGCCCGGCACGCGCGTGCGCGCCCAGCGAGTCCTCGCGTACGGCTTCGAGGCCGCCACGAGCCGCAACGTCAGCGAGCCCTCCGCCGGCTGCGCTCGCGGGCCCGCTGTCAGCGTCACGCGCACGGTCGCCTTGCCTGCCGCGGGTGCTGGAGCCGGCGCGCGCCAGCGGACCACCGGCGCCCCCGCGAGCTCCCGGCCGGCCGGCAAGCCCCCAGGATGGAGGAACTGCCCCGCGTCGCACGCCCACGCGCACGCCGCCGGCGCGTCGGTCGCCGAGAACACGTCGGCCTGGAGGCAGACCATCTCGCCGGGCGCCACCGCCGGCGCCTCTCCCTCCCGCCCCACGCAGCGCAGCGACACGAGCACGGGACGAAGCGCCTCGGCGGGCACTCGGCACAACTCGACACGGTCGCCCGCCTTTACCGGGTGCTCCTCGTCCTCGGAGACGAGCCGCGCGACCAAGTCGCCGCCCGTCGTGTGGACGGGGAGAACGATGGCCGACCCGTTCTCCTCCCACTCCTCGGCGAAGGGCTGCCACGACTGCGGGACGTAGACCGTCCTCACCAGCCGGCGCAGGACGACCGTGAGGCCCTGGATCTGTGCGGGGAAGATCTTGACGCCGCGGTCGAGCCGCAGGCGCAGGTCGCCGCGCTCGCGTGACTCGACGATGCCCATCCCGGGCTGGAGGCTGACCCGCTGCCCGGGAGGGCCGCCGCCGGTGGCCGCGCCGCACAGGCACAGGGCCGAGGCGAGGGCCATCATGCGGCGTGATGTCGTGTGGGCCGCCATCTAGTGGGCTTCCTCCCACGCCTCGATGACCCACGCCCTGTCCTTGCGCTCCGCCGGCGGGAGCTGTCGCACGGTCCACTCGAGCCGCTGCTCGACGGTCACGGGCAGCGTCTCCGCCCCCGGGAGCTTGTAGGCGAACTTGATCTGCCGCTTCGTGGTGACCCGCACCTGGTGGGTGTCGGCCAGGATCTCCACGCGGCCGACGACCTCGGTCTGCTGGACCTCGAACTGCTCGACCTGCCCGAGGAAGGTGCGGATGCGCTCGGCCTCCTGGCGCGGGTTCCCGGCGCGCGCGACGAAGGCCTCCCAGCCGCCCTTGACCAGCGCCGCGTCGAACTCCCGCGTGCACCGGACGGCGGCAAGCACGAGCGCCTCGCCGACCTG
>CBFDBL010000350.1:0-6777 GCA_965603035.1 uncultured bacterium | reverse complement strand
GAATTCCGAGCGGGAGATCACCGAATCTATGGCAGCCGGAATGAAGTGGTCGTAAGCACCGCCTCCGGCGAAGCAGACAAGTTCGGAACTCCCCTGGTTTCGGGCTGCCAGGCCTTCGACCCCCGCCCTTACCTCCATTTCGGACACTCCGGGCGGGATCGCGATCGGTTTCTGCATACGCAGGTGATCGGGTATTCCCTCCAGGAGATCCTCGAACTTATCAACGCCGATAGCCTCGAGCAGTTCCTGCTGCTCCTGAGCTGGCACTACGCGTGGCTGCTGCGAGATCTATGCGCGCGCGACTTCCGGCGCTTCTATCGCGAGGAGACGGACGACCTCAGAGGCAGGATCCGGGGCCGCTTGCCCATCAGCACCAGCGTCAGCGGGTTGCCCGGGTCGAGAGTCTTCAGCACCTCGCCCACCCGCGCGACCGCCGTGTCGAACCGCGTTTGCACCCCAGGGCGGTGCCCCGCGCTGTACGACGCGTCGATCGCCACCACCACACCCACCTGCGCCTCCCGACCGAACCAGCCCGCACCCGTCCGGAGCGTCGGGCGCGCCATGGCCAGCGCCAGCAGCATCACCGCCAGGCAGCGCAGCATCAGGATCAGGATGTCCTCGATCCGGATCTGACGCGACCGCACCACCAGCGCGCGCCGCAGCAGCTCCATCGCCGCCCAGTCGAGCTCGCGATGCCGATACCGGTTGAGCAGGTGGATGAAGATCGGGATCCCGATCCCCGACAGCCCGGCCAGCATCCACGGATTCAGGAACGCCATACGCCGACCCTATGCCTGTCCTCGAAGCAAGCCTGTCCTCTGCCGTTGAGGTCCAGGCTCTGCGTTAGCGGTTCCAGGTTCCGGGTTCCAGGTTTCGGGTTCCGGGTTCCGGGTTTCGGGGGGCCTTTCTTCACTCCGCTGCTCCGTAACCTGGAACCTGGAACCCGAAACCCCTCTTCATCGCACGACGACCAGCGGGTCGCAGAGCACGACGCCGCAGGGGAAGCGGATGCGCGTGCCGAAGTCCACCTCGACGACCAGCTCGCGCGCGGCGGGCAGGTCGAGCGCGAGGGCCGGCCACGGGGCCGAGGCGGGGAGGTGCTGGTCGCACAGTGTCTTGCCGCCGGCGAGCACGCGCAGGCGGAGGTCGCCGCGCGCGCCCGGCAGTGGCTGGAGTCCTGCTCGGAAGGCGAGCCGCCTGCCGGCGGCCGCGGGCAGCCGGTAGCGCAGCGAGGCCCTGGGCGCGACGCGCACGCCCTTGAGCCAGGTCGAGCCGTCGGCGGCGGGGCAGGCGACGGGCTCGGGCGGGGCAGGGTGTGCGACGAGCGGCGCGGCGGTCGTCTTCGGCGTCTGCTCGGCCAGGAAGGCGACGGCGTCGCCGCGGCGGACGATCGAGCGCAGCGCGGTGCCGGGGATGGCGAGCTTGCCGAGCAGCGCGTGGTCGAGCTCGAAGCCGTCCTTCGCGGGCGCCAGGCGGCCGATGAGGATGCTGCCGTCCACGAGCCCCACCTCCTCGCCGTCGCTCGGCGGCGCCGGCGCGGCGCCGTTGGCAAACACGTAGCGCGTGGCGTCGCGGCGCGGGACCTCGAGCACGCCCAGCGGGCTGCCGATGGCGATGTGGCGGCGGTCGAGCCAGAGCACCTTGCCCGGGACGGGCTCGCCCTGGTCGCGGTAGAGGGTGCCGTCGCGCTGGCGCGCCGCCAGCGGCAGGCCGCGCACGAAGTCGACCGTCGCCACCTGCCCGACGGCGACCCGGCGCTCGCCGAGCTGCGCGGAGCGGACGCGAAGCTGGCCCGCGGCCAGGCCCAGCACGTCCACCACCCACGCCTCGCCGCTGCGCAGCCGCACGACGTCGCGGCCGCTGAGGCCGCGCACAGGCGCCTCGCGGACCGCGAGCAGCAGCGCGTCCCAGCTCACGGCCTTGCCGCCCACCTCGACGCGGCCGCCGCGGAAGGCCACGGCGCCCTCGACGCGCGCCTCGCGCGTGTGCACGAGGCCCCCGACGGCGAGCGCGGGGACAAGCAGCACCCACGCGAACAGCATCCCGGCTTCCCGGCGTCGCATCGCGGTCTCCTGCCCGCGCGGTCGCGTCGGCACACACGGCTCGATGCTGCCTTCAGCGCACGTGGACGCTGCGGATGCGGCCGATCAGGTAGGCCGAGAGCACGGCATCGACGGGGCGCGAGGTGTCGACCAGCACGTAGTCGATGTGGGTGCGCTCGCACGCCGTCTTGATCTGCCGCAGGTACTTCCGCAACTCGTCGAGGTACGCGCCTCGGATGCGCTTGGGCTGCGTGATGACCTCGCCGTCCAGCTCGAGGCCCTTGAACTTCAGTGAGCCGTCGAAGGGGAAGGTGAGCTCGGCGGGGTCGAGGACGTGGAAGACGGTGACGTTGTGGCCCCTGAACCGCAGGTGGTCGAGGCCCTGGACGAACTGCTCGACGCTGTCGAACAGGTCGCTGAAGAGCATGACGAATCCGCGCCGGGGGATGCGGCGTGCGAACTCGTGGAGGATGCCGGCGACGTCGGTGCGGGGCTCGGGCTCGACGCGCTCGAGCTCCTCGGCGATGGTGCGGACCACCCCCATCGTCGTCTTCGGCTCGACGTAGCTGCGCAGGCCGCTGTCGAACACCCCGAGGCCCACCGAGTCGCGCTGCTTGACGCACAGGTAGGCCATCGAGGCGGCCATGAACTTCGCATAGTCGAGCTTCGAGACCGCGCCGGAGCCGTAGTGCATCGAGCGGCTGCCGTCGAGCAGCAGGTTGGCCGTGAAGTTGGTCTCGGCCTCGTAGAGCTTGATGTAGTAGCGGCGGGTGCGGCCGTAGACGCGCCAGTCGACGTGCCGGAACTCGTCGCCTGGGACGTAGGGCCTGTGCTGGGTGAACTCGGAGCTGAAGCCGCGCAGGGGGCTCTTGTGCATGCCGACGTGGAGTCCCTCGACGACCTCGCGGGCGACCAGCTCGAGGGGGCCGATCTTCTGGAGGATCTCGGGGTCGAGATATCGGTGCCTATGCCGGCTGACGCTTGCCATCGTAGAGGCGCTCGTCCGCAGGGATGGACTCGAGGAGGCGAAGCACGATATCGTCGCTGGTCACGCCCTCGCTCTGGGCGGCGAAGTTGGGGATGATGCGGTGGCGCAGGACGGGCAGTGCCGCGGCCTGGATGTCGTCGATCGAGGCGTGCACCCGCCCGCGCAGGATCGCCCGCGCCTTGCTGGCCAGGATGAGGAACAGGCTGGCACGCGGGCCCGCTCCCCAGGTGAGCCAGGAGCGGATGAAGTCGGGCGCCTCCTCCTCCTTGGGCCGCGTGGCCCGCACCAGGCGCGCGGCGTAGTGGAAGATGTGGTCGGCCACCGGCACCCGCCGCACGAGGGCCTGGAGCCGCAGGATCTCGTCGCGATGCAGCACGGCGTCGAGCACCGGCTCGGGGCCGCTGGTGATCGTCTTCATGATCTCGAGCTCTTCGTCCCAGCTCGGGTAGTCGACGAAGATGTTGAAGAAGAAGCGGTCGAGCTGCGCCTCGGGCAGCGGATAGGTGCCCTCCTGCTCGATCGGGTTCTGGGTGGCGAGCACGAAGAACGGCTCGTCGAGCTTGTAGTCCACCCCGGCGGCCGAGACCTGCCTCTCCTGCATCGACTCCAGCAGAGCGGCCTGAGTCTTCGGCGGCGTGCGGTTGATCTCGTCCGCGAGGATCATGTTCGCGAACACGGGGCCTTTGAAGAACTTGAACATCCGCTCGCCCGTCTCGGGGTCGTCCTGGAGGATCTCCGTGCCCGTGATGTCGGAGGGCATGAGATCGGGGGTGAACTGGATGCGCTTGAACGACAGGCTGAGGGCCTGGGCCAGCGAGCTGACCAGCAGCGTCTTGGCCAGGCCCGGCACCCCGACCAGCAGGCAGTGGCCCCTCGAGAAGAGCGCGATCATCATCTCGTCGATCACCTGGTCGAGCCCGACGATGATCTTGCGCAGCTCGCCCATGATGTTGTCGCGCGCCTCGCGCAGATGCTCGACCGCCTGCTCGTCGTCCGACTCCAGTTGGGCATCGACCACGGGATCCTCGGCAGCCATGGCAGCCTCCTCGGTTTGTGGGAGCGCGAGCCTACCAGTAATGGCCAGACGTGTCAACACGTCGCGGCAGCCGGTTACAAATCGTGACATCCGCGGCCCCGCCCGGGCGGGTCCCGACGCTGGAGCATCGGGACGAGCACGGCGTGGGCTCAATCTGTGACGGTGACGATGGCGTTGCGAATGACGCCGGGGAACCGGCTCGGGACGGGATAGGGGCCGACGGCGGTGTGGGGGTCGGAGCCGCAGGCGAGCGGGTCGCCGGGCTGCGCGGGCAGCGGGCCGGGGGCCTTGCCGGATGCGACCTGCTTCCCCGAGACCGAGAGCGTGATGGCGCCGTCCTTGCCGAGGCGGCCGGCGACGAGGACGCGGCCCTTTGGCAGCGGCTGGGGCGCGACGACCTCGGTGAGCTTCCCCTGGCGGCGGACCGCGAAGGCGAGGCGGCCGCCCTTGAGGTAGAGGGCGAAGCCGTTGCCGCTCCCGCCCTGGCAGACGATGACGCCGCCCGCCGCCTTCGGCTCGACTGTCGCGGTGACCGCGATGGCCTTGCCGGCGACGTCGGGCGAGCCGCGGCGCCGCTCGCGGCCCTGCGCGATGGGGAACCGCGTGCGCGGCGGCGGCGCGGGCCGCGCGGGCGCCACGAAGCCCTCGGGGTCCTCATAGACGGCGATCAAGGCGAGATCGAAGGCCTGCGGCTCGCCGTCGATGGATGCCGTGCCGTCGCGATAGAGGCTCTCGCGGTAGCCCCACCAGCCGACGGTCCTCGCGGGCACGGGCCGCTGCGGCCGCGCGGACAGACAGAGCGTCTGGCCGAGGGTCACCGCCTGGCCGAGCCTCCACTCGACGGGGCCGTTGTTGCGGATCTTGCCCTGGGGCACGGCGTGCTGGGCGAGCAGCTTGCCGTCGGGGCCGTCGGCGCGCAGCTCGAGCAGCAGGCCGGCCGGGACGGCCCTCTCGCCCCAGGTCGGGGTGCGGAAGCGCAGGGCGTCGAGCTTGACGCCCTCGGCCTTGAAGCTCTGGGCCAGCGCGCGTGCGGGCGCGAAGTCGTAGGCCGCGTCGGCCCGCTCCCCGGAGAGGTGCACCGTGCGGAAGTAGCCGTACTCCGCCGGCTCGGGATGCACGTCGGGCAGGGCCTTGCGGTAGTGCTGGTAGCGGGCGCGGAGGTGGGCGAGGACGTCCTGGTGTCGCGGGTCGTCGGCCAGGTCGTCGAGCTCGTCGGGGTCGGCCGCGAGGTCGAAGAGCTGCTCGGTGTGGGGGTTGGTCTCGAGGTAGCGGACGTACTTCCAGCGCGCGGTGCGCACGCCCTGGCTCTTGGCGATGGTCCTGGGCGGCGGCAGGGTGAAGGTGTGCTCGTAGAACCAGTCGTCGCGCCACCCCACCCGGCGGCCCGCGAGCAGCGGCGACAGGTCGCGGCCCTGCATCGCCTTCGGGATGCGCAGGCCGGCCATCGCGAGCATCGTCGGGGCCATGTCGACGGTCAGGGCCATCTCGTCGCGCGTCGTGCCGCGACGCTCGGCCGGCAGCCTGGGGTCGTAGACCACGAAGGGCACGCGGATCGACGGCTCGTGCATCAGCCACTTGCCCATGAGGCCCTGCTCGAAGAGGAAGTGGCCGTTGTCGGAGGTGAAGGCGATCACCGTGTCGCCGGCCATGCCGCGCTCGGCGAGCAGCGCGCGCAGCTTCCCGACGCAGATGTCCAGACCCGTGATCAGGCGGTAGTAGTCGGCCACCATCCGCGCAGGGGCATCGGGGTCCTCGCGGCTCCCCCAGCGCGCGTCGTAGTGCCGGACGTTCAGGCAGTTGAGCGACTCGCGCAGGAACCGCGGCAGCGCCTCGTAGTGCTCCTTCGTGAACGTCTTCGGGAGCGTCGGCAGGTCGTCGCCGGTGTAGAGGCCCTTGAGCTTCGGGTCGTAGTCGCTCCACGGGCCGTGGGGCGCCTTGAAGCTGATGCTCAGGCACCAGGGCTGGCCGGGCTGGCAGCCGTCGAGGAACTCGGCGGTCTGGCGCGGGATCAGCTCCGTCGTCAGGTGCAGCCGCTTGCCGTCCACCTCCCAGAAGAACTTGCCCTGGCCGACGAACCCGCGCCAGTAGTCGAAGCGGCTGGCCGGGTTCTCGAGCATCTTCTCATTGCTCGCGCCCACGCCCCACTTGCCCAGGAAGCCCGTGCGGTAGCCCGCCCGCCGGAGCAGGACGGGGTAGGTGCGGTCGAGCTGCTCGTCGCTCAGCGGAGTCGCGAAGTCCTTTATGCCCGTCGAGCGCTGGTGCTGTCCGAGCAGGACGCAGGCGCGGTTCGGCGCGCAGATCGACGTCGTCACGAACCCGTTGACGAACCGCACGCCCTCGGCCGCCAGCCGATCGAGGTGTGGCGTCCTGAGCAGCCGATGTCCCGCGCACCCCATCGCATCGGCCCGCATATCATCGGCCAGCAGGAACAGCAGATTCGGCCGGGGGCCTGCGGCCCCCACGCGCGGCGCGCAGCCTGCTGCGAGGGTGGCGCCGGCCAGGCCGGCCTGGTGGAGGAAGCGCCGCCGGCTCGGCTGCCTCGATGCGTTGGGTTCCGACACGTTCTGCTCCTCGCCCGCCCGGTTTCGTCGGTGTGCGCTCATCCTCGCGGGTGGCACGCCCAAGCTTGGTTGTGCGTGTCTTCCGACGCGATCTCGACGCGCCATGGCGTGCCGCGTCGGGACTGCTCTACCGGCTCCTTCGAGCTGTCA
>CBFDBL010000349.1:0-6780 GCA_965603035.1 uncultured bacterium | reverse complement strand
CACAGAAGCAGCTCGAGCTCTACCAGGCCTACTTCCACTACTTCCCGTTCGGGGCGCTGGACTTGGGGTGGAACCCGACCCCGTGGAACACCACCGCGTTCGCTTGCGCCGAACTGCTCGGGAGACAGGCGAGCGCTCGAGGCGACGAGGCCGCGCGGCAGACACTCGCCGCCGCGCCGAAGTACCGCGAGCTGATGAAAGCGATCGAGCAGCGCCAGGAGCTTCGGGCCGCCGCGCTGGTGGCGGTCATCGTCAAGGAGCATCCGAAGAGCATCTTCTGCCCCACCGCGGTCCTGAGGCTTGCAGGCCTCAAAAGGCACGGCGACGCGGCCGCCGCCGTCTGCGAGAGCCACCTCGCAATGCTGAAGACACACGGCGCGACCGAGCGGTCGCAGCTCCAGATCCTCTGGGGGCTTGCGGCCGCATATCCGCACTACATGGGCGAAACCGACGGCCACCGCAAGGCCGTGGAGACCTGGCTGGCCATCGCCCAGCGGACCGACATCTCCTACGAGAAGTGCGTCTGCCTGTTCAACGCCGCCCGCTCTGCGCTGAGCACCCGCGAGCCGGACGCGCTCGCCCAGAGCCGCAGGCTCTACCGCGAGTTCCTCGCCAAGTACCCGGCCGCGTTCGAGGCCACGGAGGCGAGACGCGGGCTGGTGCAGACCTTCCTGACGGAGCGGAAGACCGACGAGGCCCTCGCCGCGGTTCGCGAGCTCGAGAAGCAGGCGACGGGGGACGTCGATCTGTCGCACCCGCTCTTCGACATCTCACGTCTGTGCTTCGCCGAAGAGAAGTACGAGCGCACCCTCGCCATCCTGCGCGAGGTCGTCGAGCGCTACACGGGCGGCGCGGCCACGCCCATGGCCTGGATCGGCCTCGGTGAGACCTACGAGAAGCTCGGCCGCGAGGCCGAGATGGTCGAAGCCTACCGCACCGCTGCCGGCAAGCCGAGCGTCGGGACCCACACCAGCATCATGGATGCCAGCAACACGCGCAATCGCGCCCACCAGTGGCTCGGCGCCTACTACACGAGGAAGGAGAACTGGCAGGAAGCTCTCAAGTGGTGGCAGGCGTGGAAGCCCTCGAGCTGGTGCGGCACCTGCGCGGACTCGATGAGAACACGCAGGGCTCACGGCATCGTCCAGTGCCTGCTCGAGCTCGGCAGGAAGGACGAGGCGCTCGAGGTTCTCGAAGCCAGCGTCCTCGGGCCCCATCTCAGCGCTGGCAAGCGACTGGCCGTCATGCTGGTGGACATGTACGGCGAGCGAGGCCAGCTCGACGCTCTCGCGAAGAAGCTTCGGAAGACGATGAGGGTCTCGGTCGACACCGGACCGGGCGCCCGGTTCGCGCTCGACTACATTGCCCTCCTCCGCATGGCGGAGCGAGGCGACGTGAATGGCTTGTGGAAGCGGCTCGAGGGAAACCCGTTCAGCCACCGCGATTCGTGGGGCCTCACCGCCCAGGCGGCCAGGCTGCTGGTCGGCATCCCCGGCAAGACCATCCCGCTCGCCATGCAGAAACTGCCTGGCGACGGGGACGACCCGCTGTGGGCGGGCGCGCTCCTGGCCCGCACGAACGCGCCCCAGGCCATCCGCCTCATCCGCTCCAAGGCCGAAGCCGAGCAGGACCACTCGCGCATCTGCGCTTTCTTCTATGCACTGGCCCTCTGCGGCTCCGACGAGGCCTACGCCGTCCTCAAACACCACGCCCAGCAGGGGAAGGGAAACCACAAGGGCGCCGCCCAGAGCATGCTCGGAACCTTCCCCAACCCGGGCGACGCGGCCAGGGACTTGCCGCACTGAGGCAGCGAGAGGGCACTACTCGACCCGGAACCCGATGCCCACGAGCTTCGCCCGGAGCTCGGGTCGGGCGCCGTGGAGCACGAGCGTGGTGTTGTGGAACTCGCGGCGCTCGGGGTAGACCCTGCGGAGGTGGTCGAAGTAGACGGCGGGCTCGTCGGCCTCGGTGATGTCGCGGAGCCCCTGGTCGTCGGCCTCGATGGGATAGACGGCCGTGACGGCCTCGTCGAGGATCTCCTGGCCCGCCGCGCCCGAGCAGTCGAACTCGATGGCCTCGATCTCCGGCGGCGGCATCACCTGCTGCGGGCTCCACGTCGGCTCCACCCCCAGGAACCCGCAGGCCGCGCGGTAGATCATGTCGGTCGCCGCCACCTTGCCGTCGAACGAGTAGCCCGCGATGTGCGGCGTCCCGATCGCCACCAGCTCCAGCAGCTCCTCGTCCGGCTCCGGCTCGCCCTCCCACACGTCGAGCACGGCGCCCGCAAGCCACTGCTCGGCGAGCATCATCTTCAGCGCCTGGTTGTCCACCACCCCGCCCCGCGACGTGTTCACCACCACCGCCTCGAGCCGCAGCTTCCGCAGCAGCGCCTCGTCGGCCAGGTGGAACGTCGCGTCGGGACCCTCGCGGGTCAGCGGGGTGTGGAACGTCACGACGTCGCAGCCGAGCAGCGCGTCGAGCGGCAGGAACCGCGCCTCGCCGGTCTCGCGCGCCAGCGGCGGGTCGTTCTGGAGCACCCGCATGCCGAGGGCCTCGCACTTGGCGACCACGCGGCTCCCCACGTTGCCGACGCCCACGACGCCGACGCTCTTGCCCTCGAGCTCCCAGCCCCCGCGCCGCGCCAGCACCACCAGCGCCGCGACCACGTACTCCGCCACCGAGTTGGCGTTCGACCCCGGCGCGCTCGCGAACCCGATCCCACGGCGTCTCAGCCAGTCGAGATCCACGTGATCGGTGCCGATCGTCGCCGTGCCGACGAAGCGCACGGGCGAGCCGCCGAGCATCGCCTCGTCGATCGCCGTCACCGAGCGGCACGCGAGGAGCTCGCAGTCGCGGAACGTCTCGGGCGTCGCCTCGCGCCCCGCGATCAGCTCGACCTCGCCCAGGGTGGCGAAGGCCTCGGCGGCAAAGGGGATATTCTCATCGGCGACGATCTTCACGGGCGGTCCTCTCACATCATCGGGCGTCGCGTAACGCGCAAGGGGCCAGTGTAGACCTCACACTCCGTGTGAGGATCGTCCCACGGAGTGTGACGGCTACTCTCCATGCCTGGTCTGCCCTGCGGGGTGCCACGCTCAAACTCGTTTGGGCGTGCGGGCAACCCCTTGCCCTCAATTGGGAGACACGCCCAAACCAGTCTGGGCGTGGCACCCATGGCTCAGGCCTTCGCGACACATGGAACGGACCTGTCGTTCAGAACGCTAGAAGGCGACGGCGTGGGCCTGGTGGACGTGTGGCGCGGTGCGGATGGCGTCGAGGGCGTCGTCGTCGAGCGGGCCGTCGAGGTTGAGGACGGTGATGGCGGCGCCGCCGGCCTCCTTGCGGCCGAAGGTCATGGCGGCGATGTTGATGCCCTTCTCGCCGAGCAGGCCGCCGACGTTGCCGATGAGCCCTGGCCTGTCCTCGGCGAAGATCACGAGCAAAGTGCCGCGGGTCATGGCCTCGACGCGGTAGCCGTCGATGCGGACGATGCGCGGCTCGCCCCTGCCGACGAGGGTGCCTGCCACCTCGTGCTCCTCGCCGTCCACGACGACGGCGAGGGTGACGAGGGTGGCGAAGTCGGCGCAGTGGGGCGTGGTGGACTCGGTGATGCGGATGCCGCGCTCGTCGGCCAGGCAGGGCGCGTTGATGTAGTTGGCGTCCTCCTCGAGCACGGGGTCGAGCAGGCCTGCGAGCAGGTGTGCCGTGACGATGCGCGTGTCGAGCGCGGCCGCCTCGCCGCCGCAGGTGATGTGGACCCTGGGCGCGATGCGGCGGAGGAACTGGGTCTGGAAGAGGCCGAGACAGCGTGCGAGCTCGGCGTAGGGCGCGAGGGCCTCGGCCTCGGCGGGGTCGATGGCCGGCACGTTCAGCGCGTTGCGGATGCGCTGGCGCAGGAGCGCGTCGGTGATGATCTCGGCCGCCTCGAGCGCGACGTTGAGCTGCGCCTCCTCGGTCGAGGCGCCCAGGTGCGGCGTGCACAGCACCCGGTCCATCTCGACCAGCGTGCGGTCGGTCGGCGGCTCGGCGGTGTAGACGTCGAGCGCGGCGCCCGCGACCTTGCCGCTGCGGAGCGCCTCGGCGAGCGCCTGCTCGTCGACGATGCCGCCGCGGGCGCAGTTGATCACCTTCACCCCGTCCTTCATCGCGGCAAACTCGGGGCCCGCGATCATCCCGCGCGTCTCGTCGGTGACCGGGACGTGCACCGTGATGTAGTCGGCCTGGGCGTAGAGGTCGTCGAGCGACTCGACCAGCGTGATCTTGTGCCGCTTCGCCCGCTCGGGCGTGATGTAGGGGTCGTGGCCGAGCACGGTCATGCCGAAGGCCGCGGCCCGCTTCGCCACCTCCAGACCGATCCGGCCCAGTCCCACCACCCCGATCGTCTTGCCCGCGAGCTGAGTGCCCATGAACCGCTTGCGGTCCCACTGGCCGTCCTTGAGCGACCGGCAGGCGGGGTAGACGTTGCGCGAGAGCGCGAGCAACAGCGCGCACGTGTGCTCCGCCGTGCTCAGGGTGTTCCCGCCCGGCGTGTTGCATACGATCACGCCCCGCCGCGAGGCCGCAGGGATGTCCACGTTGTCCACCCCCACGCCGGCGCGGACCACGATCTGGAGCTGCCGCGCCGCCGCGAGCAGCTCCGCCGTCACCCGCGTGCCGCTGCGGATGATCAGGCCGTCGGCGTCGGCGAGGTGCGCCTTCAGCTCCTCGGCCTCGAGGCCTGGGGCGTTGTCGACCTCGATGCCTTCGGTCGCGGCCAGCTTCGCGACGGCCTCGGCCGCCAGCTTGTCGGAGACGAGCACCTTCATGCGTGCGTTCCTCTTTTTCCCAATGCGGGCAGGCGCGGCCGGCTAGTCGGCCATCAGGGCCTTCTGCGCGGCGGCGACGCCGGCGCCGAGGGGTACCTCAGCGCCCATCTCGGCGAGGGCCATCTCGAGGGCGGCGAGCGCGCCGAGGGTGTCGAGGGTGTCGATGTAGCCGAAGTGGCCGATGCGGATGATCCGGCCCTTGAGCGCGGCCTGCCCGCCCGCCACGCTGACGCCGTATCGGCCGCGCAGGATCTTCCGCAGCGCGTCGGCGTCCACCCCCTCGGGCATCGTGATGGCGGTGACGGCATCGGACGGCGCCGACGCGAGCAGCTCGAGGCCGAGGGCTCTGGCCGCCTGGCGGGTCGCCTCGGCGAGCTTGTGGTGGCGCGCCCAGACGCTCTCGATGCCTTCCTCGCGGATCATTCTCAGCGAGCGTGCGAGGGCGGCGACGAGGGTGTTGGCGGGCGTGTAGGGCGTGTCGCCCTTGCCGGCCATCGCCTTGCGGGCAGCCTTCAGATCGAAGTAGTAGCCCCGGCTCGGCACCGCGTCCACACGCTTCCAGGCCTTCTCGCTCACGCTGAGGAACGCGAGGCCCGGCGGCAGGAGCAGCGCCTTCTGCGAGCCGACGACGACCATGTCCACGCCCCACGCGTCCGCCCGCAACGGCACCGCGCCGACCGACGAGATGCCGTCCACGACCAGGCAGGCGTCCGTCCCCGCCACGATCCTGCCGATCGCCTCGACGTCCGCCGCGACCCCGGTCGAGGTCTCGCACAGCGTGACGTAGACGGCGGCGACGTCGGGGTGCTCGGCCAGCGCCTTGCGGATCGCCTCGGGATCGGGCGGGTCGCCCCAGGCGGGGTCAATGGCGATGACCTCGGCGCCGAACCGCTCGGCCAGCTCGCCCCAGCGCTCGCCGAACTTCCCGCCACGCACGCACACCGCCTTGTCGCCAGGCCGCAGCAGGTTCACCACCGACGCCTCCATCGCCCCGGTGCCCGAGGCGGTGAACACGAAGACGTCGGCCTCGGTCCCGAACACGTACTTCAGGTCGTCGGTGACCTGGGCGAGGATGGCGCGGAACTCGCTGGTGCGGTGGTGGAACACCGGCCTGGCCAGCTCGAGCAGCGTCTCGGGCGGCACCTCCGCCGGCCCGGGCGTCATCAGCCGTTCCTTCACGATCAGGTCTCCTGTGTTGGGGCTGGTCTTGGGCGATCCGTCGCAGCGGGGGCCTGAGCCCTCACGCGAGCATCAGCTCGACGGCGGCGAACAGGGCGCCCACGATGGCGCCGACGATGCCGCCGAGCAACTCGATGAACCGCAGCTCCCTGCGGGCAATGTCCATCACCAGCGCCTCGAGGCGGTCGAGGTCGAAGGCGTCGATCTTCTCGCGGATCACCGCGCGGATGTCGAGCCGCGCCTCCAGATCGCGCGCCGCGCCCTCGATAAGGCCGGGCACGTAGCCCATCACGTCGTCCGTCGTGCTCGCCGCCAGCTTGTCCACGAACCGGCTGCCGATGAGCTTCTGCACGACCCGCGGCATCGCCTCGAGCTTCTGACCCAGGTAGTCCCGCACGTGGCCCTCGAGGCGCTCCCGCAGCGCGTCCTGGTAGTCGGGGTGCAGCGCCGCCTCGCGGATGTCCTCGTGCGAGAGCAGGTCGCGCTCGATGGTCGCGGCCACCTGCCGGGCCAGCTCGCCGCGCCGCTGCGGGATGACCCCCTGCACCGTCAGGCCGAGCACGCGCCGCGGCAGCCGGGGCCGGAAGAGCATGCGGATGGCCAGGAAGTTGGTGACCCACCCGATGGCGCCGCCGACCAGCGGCATGGCGACCAGCTTCCACCACATCGTCTCGGCGGCCCTCCTCAGCCCCTGGCAGCCTCGATGGCCGCGGGCAGCTCGATGGCGCCGTCGAAGAGCGCCTTGCCGATGATCAGGGCCTCCACCCCGAGCGCGGCCACCGCGCGCACGTCATCG
>CBFDBL010000348.1:0-6808 GCA_965603035.1 uncultured bacterium | reverse complement strand
ATGGCCACGAACGCCCCCCCATCCATCCATTCCTGCATTCATCCGCCCCCCCCGTTCTTCCACCCATCCACTCCCCACGTCGGAGCACGCTCTCGATGATGACCTCCCGCGACAACATCCAGGCCCTCTTCGAGAGCCGTCCCGCCGAGCGGGTGGGCGTGAGCGACGGCATCTGGCACGACACCCTGAAGAAGTGGGTCACCCAGGGCTACCCGACGAAGAAGGCGACGAGGACCGTCGAGGAGGACGGCCAGAAGGTCGAGAAGGAGGTGGACCAGCCGGTGCCGCCGGCCGACCACTTCGGCTTCGACATGGTCGGCTGTGGAGGCTGGTTCGACATCATGCCGCTGCGGGGCCACAGCGAGGTGCTCGAGGAGACCGACGCGTGGCGCATCACCCGCAACGGCGCCGGCGCGGCGCTGAAGTACTGGAAGCACAAGAGCGGCACCCCCGAGCACATCGACTTCCTGATGACCAGCCGCGAGGTGTGGGAGCGCGACTACCGCCCCCACCTCCTCGAGCTCGACCGCGAGCGGATCAACCTCGATGGTGCCAAGAAGGGCCTCGAGCGCCGCCGCGAGCAGGGCTACTGGACCCACTTCGGCCACCAGTTCATCTGGGAGAACATGCGCTGCTCCCTCGGCGACGTCTGCATGTACGAGAGCCTCATCCTCGACCCCGACTGGATCCACGACTACTGCCGCGTCTACACCGACTTCTACAAGATGTACTTCGCCCTGCTCTTCGAGGAGGCGGGTGTGCCCGACGGCGCGTGGCTCTACGAGGACCTGGGCTATAAGAACGGCCTGTTCGCCTCGCCCAAGGTGCTCTCCGAGCTGATCTTCCCCTACTATGCGGAGATGGTGGACTTCTTCCACGGCTACGGCCTGCCCGTGGTGCTCCACACCTGCGGGAGCACGACCGAGGCGCTGCCCATGATCGTCGAGGCGGGCTTCGACGGCCTGCACCCGATGGAGGTGGCCGCCGGCAACGACACGTTCGCCTTCGCCGAGCAGTATGGCGACGACCTGGTGTTCGTTGGCGGCCTCGACAAGCGGATCATCGAGACCGGCGACCGCGACCTCATCCGCCGCGAGACCGTCGCCTGGCTCGACGGCATGAAGGCACGCGGCGCCCGCCACGTCTTCGGCTCCGACCACTCGATCTCGACCAACACCGACTACGACGCCTTCGCCTACATGCTCGAGGTCTACCGCGAGCACATGATGTACTGAGAGGAGAAGCCGCCATGGAGCATGGGGGTCTGCCGCCCCTGACGGGGCTGATCGCCGGGGGGACGCGTGGTTCCCAGGGCTTACGCCCTGGGCTACATTCTGCCGCCCGCGGAGCGGGCTGGGCTGGAGGTGCTGGGAGAGGTCTGCGGCGGGTTCCAGGCCTGTGCTCGCTGGTCACCCTCGCCTGCGTGTCGCTGGCGGCGGCGGGTGAGCTCGTGCTCTTTGACTTCGAGAAGGTCTTCGCCATCGACAAGGTGGCGCGGCGCGACGTGAAGCTGAGCGCGGCCGTGTCGAAGCGCAACACGGCGCTGCGGCTCGAGGTGGGCCATCGACAGGAGTGGCCGGGCATCGACCTGCCGGCGCCCAAGGGCACGTGGGACCTGTCGGCCTTCGAGTATGTTGCCCTGGACGTCAGGAACGTCGGGACGAATGAGGCGACCCTCTGCTGCCGCGTGGACAACCAGGGGGCCGACGGGCGGCGCAACTGCAACACCGGCTCCCTGACCCTGAAGCCTGGCGAGAGCGGCGTCCTGAAGGTCGTCTTCAACCGCAAGCCGTCCCAGGCGACCGACATCAAGCTCTTCGGCATGCGCGGCTACCCCAAGCCCATCGGCTACCGCGAGCCGGCCATCGACCCGAGCCGGGTGAACAACCTGGTGCTCTTCGTGGGCAGGCCGAAGGCCGACCACGCCTTCGAGATCGACAACATCCGCGCCGCCGGCACCTACGAGCCGCCCAAGGAGCCGATGACCGCGAAGAGCTTCTTCCCCTTCATCGACACCTTCGGCCAATACATCCACAAGCAGTGGCCAGGCAAGACCAAGGGCGTCGAGGACCTCCACCGCCGCCGCGACGAGGAAGCCAAGGAGCTTGCGGATAAGCCCGGGCCGAAGGGCTGGAACCAGTACGGCGGCTGGGCCGACGGCCCGGCGCTCAAGGCCACGGGCTTCTTCCGAGTCACCAGGCACAAGGGCAAATGGTGGCTCGTGGACCCATTGGGGAAACTCTTCTGGTCCCACGGCGTTGACTGCGTCCATCCCTGGTCGGGCACGCCCATCGACGAGCGGGCGCACTGGTTCCAGGACTTCCCTGGCGACAAGCCGGAGTTCAAGGACCTCTTCGGCGTCCAGAAGCGGGTCGTGCGCGACCACTACAAGGGCAAGCAGCCGCGGTGGTTCGACTTCGCGGGGGCGAACATCCGGCGGAAGTACGGCGAGGAGTGGAAGCAGGCGTTCGGCGAGGTGACCCATCGCCGGCTGCGAAGCTGGGGGATGAACACCATCGCGAACTGGTCGCACGGCGATATCTACCTGATGCGCAAGACGGCCTACGTCGGCACCATTCACTTCTGGAGCAAGGAGCTCGAGGGCAGCACGGGCTACTGGGGCAAGTTCCGCGACGTCTTCGACCCCGGCTTCGCCAAGGCCATCCGCGACCGCATGGCGAGGGAGAAGGACAGGACGGCGGCTACTTCGTGGACAACGAGCTTTCGTGGGGCAACGACACGTCGCTTGCCGTCGCCGCCCTCGTCTCGCCGCCCGAGCAGAAGGCCAAGCAGGTCTTCGTCGCCGACCTGAAGGCGAAGTATGGTGACATTGCGAAGCTCAACGCCGCGTGGGGCACGGAGCACGAGTCGTGGGACGCGCTGCTCGAGAGCCGCAAGTCGCCCGACGTGAAGAAGGCGCGGGCCGACCTCCAGGCCTTCTACACCAAGACGGCCGAGACCTACTTCAAGACCATCCGCGACGCCGTCAAGGAGGTGGCGCCCGACCAGCTCTACCTCGGCTGCCGCTTCGCCTGGGTCAACCCGCGCGCCGTGGCGGCCGGGGTGAGGCACTGCGATGTGGTCAGCTACAACCTCTACCGCCACCCCGACCAGATCGCCCGCTTCAAGATGCCGGTGGACGCCGACATGCCGCTGATCATCGGCGAGTTCCACTTCGGCGCGCTCGACCGCGGGATGTTCCACACAGGCCTGCGGCCCGTCAAGGACCAGAACGCCCGTGCGGATGCCTACAGGACCTACATCCTCAACGCGCTCCGCCACCCCCAGTTTGTCGGCACGGGCTGGTTCCAGTACAAGGACCAGTGCACCACGGGCCGGCCGCTCGACGGCGAGAACTACCAGATCGGCTTCGTGGATATCTGCGACACCCCCTACCCCGAGACCCTCGCCGCCTGCCGCGACGTCGGCTACCGCCTCTACGAGGCCCGCCTCGGCGGGAAGTAGCAGGCGGCCCGCACTCCCAGGGCGCGTGGCGCGATGGAACCTTCCGGCGGGCTGGGGCGTCTAAGAGGCTGACAGAGCTTCCCAACGCCAGAAGGCCGTGAGAGCAGAGGAGGTCGGCCATGAGAGTCCGGGCACGATTCGCGCTGGTGGCGGTGTTGTTGGTCGCGGCGGTGGCGCTCGGGGGGGCGAAGCCCGCCGTCGATCCCGTCGAGCAGGACGTGACGCAGGGCGCGCTGCGCGTCGTCGGGGACGACGGGGCCGTCGTCGAGTGCCCGCTCAAGCACACCGACGTGAAGGCCGACATCAGCGGCTTCATCGCCCGCGTGAGGGTCGTCCAGACCTTCTACAACCCCATGGACGAGAAGATCGAGGCGGTCTACGTCTTCCCGCTGCCCCACAAGTCGGCGGTGGACGCCATGACGATGGTCATCGGCGGCCGGCGGATCGTGGGCGCCATCAAGCGGCGCGCCGCCGCCAGGGCGATCTACGAGCAGGCCCTGGCCGCCGGCCAGACCGCGGCGCTCCTCGAGCAGGAGCGGCCCAACATCTTCGTCCAGTCCGTCGGCAACATCGAGCCGCGCCAGGAGGTCAACGTCGAGATCACCTACATCGACGTCCTCGAATACGACATGGGCGTCTACGAGTTCCACTTCCCCATGGTCGTCGGCCCCCGCTACAACGCAGGCGGCGCCATCGCCAAGCCCGGCGGCGCCGCGCCGACCCGCATCCCCGGCAACGCGCAGCCTGACCCCCGGGTCAAGCAGAGCGGCGGCGTCAACCCGCCCGTCGTCAAGCCAGGGTTCCGCACAGGCCACGACGTCTCGCTCGCCGTCCGCCTCAACGCCGGCGTGCCGATCCAGGGCCTCAACGTGGCCAACCACAAGGCCGAGCTCGAGCGCACCGGCAAGGCCGGCGCCGCCGTCGCCCTCTCGCCGGGCGACACCATCCCGAACAAGGACTTCGTGCTGCGCTACGCCGTGGTCGGCGAGAAGCCCGAGATGGCCGTCCTCGCCCACACCCACGGCCTCGGCAGCGGCACCTTCCTGCTGATGATCCAGCCGAAGGAGGACGAGAAGCTCAAGCGCCGCCCGCCGCGCGAGATCAGCTTCCTCATCGACGTCTCTGGCTCGATGTCCGGCCAGCCTACGGCCAAGGTGCGCGAGGCGATGGCCGGCCTGCTCAAGCAGTGCAGGACCAAGGACCCCGTCCAGGTCATCACCTTCGCGGGCAGCGCCCACCGCTTCTTCCCCAAGGCCGTGCCCTGCACGGAGGCGAACATCGAGAAGGCGCTCGGCTTCACCCGCGGCCTGCGCGGCGGCGGCGGCACGCGGATGCTCGAGGGCATCAAGAAGGCGATCAACGACCCGCTCGACCCCGAGCGGGTCCGCATCGTCGTGCTGCTGACCGACGGCTACATCGGCAACGAGGCCCAGATCATCGAGGAGGTCGGCCGCCGCTGCGGCGACCACATTCGCTTCTGGGCCATCGGCATCGGCAGCTCGCCCAACCGCTTCCTCACCGACGGCGTCGCGCGCCAGGGCGGCGGCATGTCGAAGGTGCTCGGGCTCAAGGACGACGCGGCGCCCTTGGTCAAGGAGATCATGGAGCGGATCACCCGCGCGCAGCTCGCCAAGATCCGCATCGACTGGGGCGACGTGACCGTGACCGAGACCTACCCCGCCAAGCTCCCCGAGCTGTGGGCGGGCCGCCCCGTCATCGTCTTCGGCCTCTACAGCGGCGGCGGACGCGACACGACGATCACGGTCAGCGGCGAGGTGGAGGGCGAGCCGGCGAGCTGGCCCCTCACCGTCGGCTTCCCCGCCACCGAGAAGGCCAATGCCGTCCTGCCCAAGGTCTGGGCCCGCAACAAGATCGAGGACCTGATGCACACGACCTACTACCTCGGCTCGCCCGAGGTCGAGGAGGCCGTGACGTCCATCGCCCTCGAGTACGGCCTGATGAGCCAGTACACGAGCTTCGTGGCCGTGGACACGAGCAAGGCGCCGCTGCCCGAGCCCGCGCAGCCGCCGCGGCGCATGCTCGTGCCCGTCCCGCTGCCTGCCGGCACCCGCTACGAGGGCTTCTTCGGCCCCGCCGGCGACCTGTGGGAAGGCAAGCTGGCGGACGGCCGGATGGCGGGCAGGCAGGACAGGCTGTCCGCTGTCCGCTACAAGCTCGCCGGCAAGTCGGGCGCGTATCGCGGCCGCGGGAGCAGACCCGGCCGCATCGCGGCGAACGCGCCAGCCGGAGGCTTTGCCCACGGCGGCAGCAGAGGGCTGGCGCTGCCAGGCCCGGCGCCATTGCCGGGCACGCCAATGCGTCGCACCGAGGCGGCCGCAACGGGACCGAGGCCGACGACCGCGGCGCGTCACCGGGCCGGCCTCGGGGCCTCCCTCGAACGAGAGGTGTTGGACAAGGACGAGGCTGCCTTCGCGCGGCCCGCCACCGTGTACTGGGCCGTGTCGGCGGAGTTCCAGCAGCGTCGCGCCGATCTCGCCAAGCGCGTCCAGGAGGCCCTCAAGCAGGCCGAGACGCACAAGGAGAAGGGCGCGCCGGCCGCGGCACGCGGCTGGGCCACCTTCGCCTACCTGCTCGACACCGCCTGCATGCGCCACCGCATCAGCAACGGCGAGGTCGGCGGCAAGGCCCTCGCCCTCATCCAGACGCTCGACAAGGAGCAGAGGAAGGCCTGGGCCAAGCAGATGCCCGCGCTCGACACCCGGCTCGGCCTCGTCGTCCGCGACCAGTCGCTCGCCGAGGCCATTGCGGCCGTGGCGAGCGCGGCGAAGCTCCGCGTCACCGTGCTCCCGGGCAGCATCGAGGACGCCTGCGCCGTCACGGGCAAGCCGGCGCTGCGGGTCACCTACCTCGACCTGCGCAACGCCACGGTCGCCCAGGCCCTCGACTGGCTGCTCGTGCCCGAGCGGATGACCTGGTGGGTCACCAAGGGCCAGGTCGTGGCGGGCACCATCCGCCGGGCTGGTGTCGAGTCGCCGTGGGTCTACGACGTCTCTCATCTGGCCATCCCGCTGGCCGACGAGCTCAAGGCGCTCAAGGATCAGAACAAGCAGATGGCCGCGATGAAGCAGGCTGCCGCCGACTTCGTCGCCGCCGCGCGCAAGGCGCTCTCCCTCGGCGAGGACCGCGTCACGTGGTTCGCCGCCGGCCAGCTCCTCATTTTCGCCGACGGCCAGACGCACGGGAAGGCTGGCAAGCTCTTCGAGCAGCTCGCCGACCCGAAGGCCAAGGTGGGCGACGACCTGGCGGCCCTCCACAAGCTGAGCGTCGCCCGCGCCGCGGCCGTGGAGAAGGGCAGGGACGCCCGCCTCGCGGCCAGGGCGCG
>CBFDBL010000347.1:0-6809 GCA_965603035.1 uncultured bacterium | reverse complement strand
GGTTGGCGCGCTGCGCTGGCCCGGTTCAGCGGGCCGGGTGGGGGGGGGGGCCGCCGCGCCCCTGCGGGCGGGCGGGCGGGGCGAGGTCGGCGACGGCGCGGCGGGTGCGGGCGGCCATGGCGGCGCCGCGGCCGGCGGCACGGCCGAGGGCGACCATGGTGCGGTTGAGGCGACAGCTCGAGGCGGCGATCTGGCTGAAGCTGGCGCAACGGCCCGCGACCAGCAGGTTCGCCCACCCCCTGGGCACGAGGCAGCGGTAGGGGATGCCGTAGGGCCCCTTGAGCTCGCCGCGGATGCGACGGCCGCCGGCGCCGTGGACGTCCATCGAGTGGTCGGCGACGGCGATGATGTCGGGGTGCTTCTGGCCGGTGAGCCCGGCCGTCAGGTCGTGCTGGGTGAGGATGTAGTCGCCGACGATGCGGTGGCTCTCGCGGATGCCGAGCAGGGGCGCGATGTCGTGGAGCTCGAAGGCGGCGAAGGCGTCGTGGCCCTGGAGCCAGTGCCAGTGGGCCTGGACGCGTCGGCGCGCCTCGGCCATCGTCTTCTCGTAGCCGCGGTCGATGAGCATGCGCCCTGGGATGAGGGCGAGCGGGTTGACGATGCGGTCGCCGCAGGGCAGGCCGCTGACGTGGGCGGTCCGCTGCCAGCCCGTCGGCATGGGGTCGGGGGCCGGCTGGCGCGCGGGCGCGTCGCTGCGGGTGATGCGGTAGCACAGCGAGATGGCGTTGAGCGTCGGCTCGGGCTTCTCGGGTGCGAAGGGCTCGTGGAAGCGGCTCCTGGGGTCGGGCCCGAGCATGGCCTCGCAGCCGAGGGCGCGGCAGAGGAAGGCGCCGCCCGTGCAGTCGATGAAGGCCTGGGCCTGGATGCGATAGAGCGTGCCGTCGGCGGCCTCGGCGCGGATGGTGCGGACGCGTCGGTCGTCGGCGTCGGCGTCGGTGAAGGCGGTGTCGAGCAGCACGCGGCAGCGGCCGGTGTCGGCGAGCATTGTGCTTACGACCTGGTGGAAGGCGTCGGGCTCCCAGGAGCAGGCTCGCCAGTCGCTGCGGGGGCGGCCGCCGCGCGCGAGGGTCTGCTCGTAGCGCGCGGCGGGCTGGGGCAGCCAGAGGCCGAAGGGGCCGAGCTTGCGGTCGGCGTTGTGGTCGGCCACGAGCGCGACGGCGTCGGGGATCTTCGACAGCCGGCCGTAGATCTCGCGGACGAGCGGGCAGTCGGGGCCTGGCTCCCAGTTGTTGACGTAGGCATTGGCGCTCGTGCCGCCGAGCCGCCCGAGCTTCTCGACCAGCACGACCCTGGCCCCGGCCCGCGCCGCGCCCACCGCCGCACCGACGCCTGCGCTCCCGCCGCCGACCACGCAGACGCCGGCACGCACTTCAACTGCCTCCACGGCAAGGGCCTCCATGGCGAGAAGCAGGAACAAGATGGCAGGGAGGAGTGATGCGTGATGCGTGATGCGTGAGAGGAGGGGAGTGAGCACGTCGTGCTTCCCGAGGGGCATGGGGCTCAGTTCCGGCTGTCGAAGTGGTGGACGAGCGGGTAGACGACGGCGTTGAGCTCGGCCATGGCGTCGAGCAGCGGGGTGTAGGGCTGGTAGCTGGTGCGCACGATGCCCTTGTTGGAGTCGAGGTTCGACGGGTCGGCGGTCTTGCTCTCGGGGTCGTTGTCCATGTACTTGAACCAGTGCCATCCGACGCAGACCTTGGTCTCGATGAGGCCGAGGACGAAGTTCTGGTAGAAGCGGCCGCGGTCGGCCTGGGTGGGGACGGTCCAGCCGGCGCCGGTGAGATTCTTCAAGCCGCTGTCGGCGCCCTTGGCGTACCACTCGGTGACGAGGACGGGCTTGGCCGCCCAGGCCCCCCACTGGCGGAACTCGCGGACCGACGGCGTCCAGGTGCCGTAGACGTTGACGGCGATGGCGTCGCAGTGCTTGCCCGCGGCTCGCCAGAGCTCGGGCTTGCGGCGGTCGCCGCCGTGGAAGCGTGGGCCGAGGTACATGTGGTTGGGGTCGTGCTTGCGGATGGCGGTGCTCACGATGCGCAGGTAGCGCTCGGCGACGAGCTGGAGCCATGCGGAGCGGTCGGCCTTGCCGATCTTCGCGGCCGCTGCGCCCTTGCGCCTGGCGAGCCAGGCCTCGGCCGCCTTGCGGCCCGGCTCGCTCTTGGGCAGCTTGAGGTGGCGGTCGAGGCTGTCGGAGGGGAAGGGCATCTCGTTGTCGGAGAAGTGCCCGAGCAGCCACGGGTCGTCCTTCGTCGCGGCCAGCTTGCGCGCGTGCTCGTCGCAGAAGGACTCGAACTCGGGGTCGAACACGAAGATGCAACTGCTCGGGTAGCCCATGTGCCCTGGCTTCTGGTACACGCCGCCGCGCTTGCGGCCGTAGCTCGACATGAAGTTCCATTGCGGTGTGTAGGCGAGCCGCTGTTTCGCGCCGCGGAGGGTGGCGTCGTCGGACCAGCAGCCCGTGCCGTTGAAGCCGTGGCGGCGGAGCAGCGCGATGGTGGCGTCGCGCCACTTCCCGACGGTGCCGAACTTCGCGGGCAATGCCCGTTTGGGTTGGGGCGACGTGCCGTGTCGCACGCCGTTGACGGCCACGTGGAGGAAGCGGCAGCCGTCGGGGTCGATGAGCCACCAGCGGCCGCCGAGCTTGCGGGCGTGGAAGAAGCCGGTGGCCTTGAGCCTCCTGCCCATGAGCCCGCCGTAGGGGCTGAGCGTCGGCGGGTCGCCGGGCTCGAAGCCCTCGAGATGGCTGACGAGCCGGGTGCTGTAGGATTTCGGCTTGCCGGTCTTGCGCCAGGCTTTGACGTGGAGCGGCATGGGCGGTTCCCCTGCGTGGGCGGCCAGGAAGCAGGCGAGCGCGAGCGGGAGTGCTGCGAGGCGCATGGGCTAGACTCCGGTTGCGGCGACGAGTCGGAAGCAGGCGCCGTGGGGCAGGTGCTCGGCCTCGACGCCGTCGAGATGCTGGTTGATGTAGGCCGTGAGCGAGGCCATGCCTGGCTCTTCGCTGGTGCCGTGGTTGACGCGGAGGACGGGGAAGCCCTGGTCGGCGGCGCGCTGGATGTCGCGCCAGTAGCAGGAGCCGTCGTCGCACACGATGGCCACGTCGCAGCCCATGGCCTGGAACTCGCCGATGCCGGCGCAGCAGCCCGTGCCGACGCCGATCTTCGAGACGGTCTGCGCGGGGTCCCCTGTGACCTGCACGGCCGGCTCGCCGAGGGTGGCCGTGCGCCCGGCGACCGCCCGAGCGAGCTCATCGAGGGGCATCGGCTCGACGTCGTAGCGGTGCTGGTAGCCTGCGGCGCCCTGGGCCACCGGCTCGTCGCCGAGGCCGAGGAAGCGCGCCCACGCCCACGGGATGCCGACCTGCGGGAAGCGGTCCCACACGTCGTGGTTCCGCAGCACCACCAGGCCGCTGTGCTCGATGAAGGCCCGCTTCTCGCGCGCGATGGGCGAGTCCTCGATGTGCTCGAGCTCGCGGGCGTGGACCCAGAAGGTCGGCTCGTGGGTCATCAGCAGATCGACGCCGCGCTCGACGGCGATGCGGCAGGCCTCGAAGCTCGCGATCCAGGTCACCAGCACCCGATGCACCGGCTTCCCGGGATCGCCGATGATGACGCGGTCCACCGTCCGCTCGGGGTCCACCCAGTCGGCCTGCTCGAGGAAGTGGCGGTTGATCTCGACGGCTCTCATGGTCCTGGCTCCTCCGTGGTCCGACGGCGCCGATTGTGGTCGGGCAGGGCGTGTGTGTCAAGCGTGCGGCCGCGTTGCAGCGGGGGCGGGCGGGGCGTATACTGCCCGTGCCACCAGCAAGCAAGGAGGACTGCGATGGAGAAGGTGCGCTACGAGGAGATGCTGCCGCACGAGATCGTGTCGCGGCGGCGGCGGTTCCCTGCGGCATTCATCGGGCTGGGCGGGCTCGAGTGGCACGGCGAGCACCTGGCGGTGGGCAACGACGCGCTGAAGGCCGAGAAGCTCTGCGAGCTGGCTGCCGCGCGCTCCGGCGGCTTCGCCTTCCCGACCGTGTGGTACGGCGAGCCGCGGGTGGCGGGCCTCATGGAGGCCAACCACGACCCTGAGGGCGGGATCCGCAAGGCCATGGGCTTCAAGAAGCGCAAGTGGACGCCCGCGCAGTTCGGCCGCGACGGCGACGAGCAGGTCGTCTTCTATCAGGCGCTGCTCCGCCACGTGCTCGTGCAGATGAGCCAGCTCGAGATGCGGGCCGTGTGCCTGCTGTGCGGCCACTACCCGATCCACGGGTGGGTCGCGCCGGTCGTCGAGCAGTTCAACAAGGGCTTTGCCGACACCCAGGTCTTCGCGGGCATCGAGTTCCACTACCCGCCCAAGAGCGACAAGGTGGGCGGGGACCACGCGGCGCACTGGGAGACGTCGTACCTGTGGTACCTGCGGCCCGACTGCGTGGACCTGAGCGTGTTCCTCGGCCGCGAGGACGAGCCGCTGGTCGGCGTGCACGGCCAGGACCCGCGCCGGCACGCTTCGGTGGAGCTGGGCCGCAGGGCCTGCGAGCTGATCGCCGACGGGATGGTGCGCAAGGCCAGGCAGCTCATCGCGAGGGCGCGGCGGCGCAGGAAGAAGCGGTGATGGGCCGGACGGGCACGGTCGCTGTCGTGTTGGGGGTGGGGCTGATGATGACGGCGTGCGAGACGCAGCAGGGCGAGAAGGTCCCGTCGCGAGTGCTGACGGGCATCGACGTGCTCGAGCGCGACGGCTTCGCGGCGCTGCGGGGCCGGCGCGTGGGGCTGATCACCAACCACACGGGCATCAACCGCCGCGGCGCGAGCACGGCGCGCCTGCTGCACGAGGCCGAGGGGGTCGAGCTGGTCGCGCTCTTCAGCCCCGAGCACGGCTTCCGCGGCGACCTCGAGGCCGACCGCGTCGCCGACGGCCGCGACCCCGACACAGGCCTGCGCGTCCTGAGCCTCTACGGCGAGAGCCGCAAGCCCACGCCCGACATGCTCGAGGGCATCGACACCCTCGTCTTCGACATCCAGGACGTCGGCACGCGCTTCTACACCTACATCTCGACCATGGGCCTGGCCATGCGGGCCGCCGCCGACCAGGGCCTCCGCTTCGTCGTGCTCGACCGCCCCAACCCGATCAACGGCGTGGGCGTGGCGGGCCCGGTGCTCGACGCGGGCCGCGAGGGTTTCGTCGGCTTCCATCGCCTGCCGGTGCGCCACGGGATGACGGTGGGGGAGCTGGCGAGGATGTTCGCCGCCGAGCAGGGCCTGGGGCTCGACCTCGGGGTCGTGGCGTGCGAGGGCTGGCGGCGGGGCGACCTGTTCGACGCCACCGGCCTGCCGTGGGTGAACCCGTCGCCCAACATCCGAAGCCTGACGCAAGCGCTGCTCTACCCCGCCATCGGCCTGCTCGAGAACACGAACGTGTCGGTGGGCCGGGGCACGGACACGCCGTTCGAGCTGCTCGGTGCGCCCTGGCTCGACGGCAAGGCGCTCGCCAGGGCGCTCGCGGCGGAGGGCCTGGCCGGCATCCGCTTCGAGCCCGTCGCGTTCACGCCCGCGGCCAGCAAGCTCGCCGGCGAGCGCTGCGGCGGCATCCGCGCGGCCCTCACCGACCGCGCGCGCTTCCGCCCCGTCCGCACCGGCCTCGCCATCGCCCGACAGCTCCGCCTGCTCTACCCCGAGGCCTGGGACGCTGCCGCCTGCGACCGCCTGCTGCGCCACGAGGCCACCCTCGCCGCACTCCTCGCCGCACGGCCCGTCGCCGACATCGAGGCCCTCTGGCAGCCCGACCTCGACCGCTTCCTCGTGCGGCGCGCGCGCTGCCTGCTTTACAAGTGACGCGCGGGCGAGTACCATCGCGCCCTGGGGGCTCGTGTGCATGCGTCAGGACGCTCGACGATGATCGTCTACAAGTGCCCGTGCGGTGAGGTGTACAAGGCGACCGACGACCAGGTGGGCACGGTGGTGCGGTGCGCGCTGTGCGGCCGCGGGTTGGTGGTGCCCGAGCGCAAGGGGGAGACGATCCCCGTGCCCGACGGCGTGCTGACCTACCGCTGCACGTGCGGCCGGGCCTACCGGCTCAACTACCACCGGGGCGTGCGGCGGGTGAAGTGCCCGGTGTGTGGGGCGTGGGGCCAGGTCGGCGGGCAGGAGCCTGAGGGCTGAGGCGGCGGGCGATGCGAGCGGGGGCAGCCGGCTGGCGTTCGGCTGCCCCTATGAGTTGGGGTCGTCGTCGAGGTGGGCGACGTGGCAGGCGAGCTGCTGGAGCTCGACCGCGAAGTCCACGGAGCGGATCTCGTGGCCCTCGGGGACGTGGACGTGCGCGGGCGCGAAGTTGAGGATGCCGCGGACGCCTGCGGCGACGAGCTGGTCGGCGACGGCCTGGGCGCTCTGGGCGGGCACCGCGAGGATGCCGACGCTGATCTCGAACTCGCGGACGGCGCGCTCGAGGTCCCACATGGGCCGGACCTTGAAGCCGCCGCACGTGGTGCCCTCCTTGCGGGGGTCGTTGTCGAAGACCGCGACGATGCGGAAGCCGCGCTCGTGGAAGACGCGGTGGGTGGCCAGCGCGTTCCCCACGTTGCCCGCGCCGACGACGGCCACGTGCCACTCGCGGTCCACCGACAGGATGGCGCGGAGGACGCGGATGAGGCGCTCGACGTCGTAGCCGACGCCGCGGCGGCCGAGCTGGCCGAAGCAGGCCAGGTCCTTGCGCACCTGCGCGTCGCTCGCGCCGATGGCCTGGCCCAGCGCGGAGGACGACGTGGTGTCCACGCCCTCGTGGCGGAGCCGCTCGAGCTGGCGCAGGTAGTAGGAGATGCGGTGGACGACGGCGCG
>CBFDBL010000346.1:0-6834 GCA_965603035.1 uncultured bacterium | reverse complement strand
CACGCCCCCGACCCAGAGCATTGCCTTCCCCAGAACACCGCATTGTAGGCGGGGTCTCCGTGCCCCGCGTTCCTTCTTCCTGGCCGGCCTCCGGCGGGCACGGGGTCTTGCACGCGCGGCGGGTCCCCGCTATAACGGCATGAGGAAAGCGCGGCGCTTCGCGCCCACGCCACATGCCTCCAGAGACCGCGGGGCACGGAGACCCCGCCTACAATGCACGAGGGGCAGGCGATGTGTGTCAGAGGGACGACGGGGTCGGCGGCCCGGATCCTCGTTGCGCTGATGGTGACGGCTGGCGGGACGCTGGCTGCGGAGGCCAAGCCGCGGCTGACAGGCGAGATCTTCGGTCTGCGGGATGCCGAGGGACGCGCGGCGGCGCTCGATGAGCGGAGGGGGACGACGGAGAAGTCGGAGGCGGCGGTGGAGGCGGGCCTCGCGTGGCTGGCGGAGGCACAGGAGGAGGACGGCCGCTGGGCGAGTCCCGCGCGCGGCGCCGGGGGCGGCTACGACGTGGCGATCACGGGCCTCGCGCTGATGGCCTTCCACGGCGCCGGCTACACGCACCACAAAGGCCCGTTCCAGCCGGCCGTCGCCAAGGGCCTCGCCTGGCTGAAGAGCCAGCAGGAGCCCGACGGCAAGTTCCGCTACCGGACCTTCTACGAGCACGGCATCGCCACGGTCGCCGTGTGCGACGCCTATGCCATATCGCGCGCCCCGGTCATCGGGCGCATGGCGCAGAAGGCGCTCGACCACATCTGCAAGGTGCAGCCCGACCACGGCGGCTTCCGCTACCAGGGCGCGGTGAACAAAGACGGCGGCGACCTGTGCTGTAGCAGTTGGCCCATGATGGCCATCGCGCTGGGCCGTTGCGCCGGCCTCATGGTGCCGCAGCCATCCATCACGCGCTCGCGCGTGCTCCTGGCCAGCACCTGGCGCGGGAAGGGCCAGAGCGCCTACGTCGTGAGCTCCAAACGCCCTGGCTCCCTCGCCGTTTCCTCCATCGGCCTGCTCAGCCGAATCCTCCTGGGCGACGAGAAGCACGACGACGAGATCCACCAGGCGGCCGACCTGCTGTTCAACAGGGAGACCCAGGACCGCCAGCCCGTGCGCGGCGGGAGGTCACGGATGCTGATCAAGAACCTCTACTACACCCACTTCGCCTCGCTGGCCATGCGCCAGGCTGGCGATGCCTATTGGGTGACGTGGAACGCCATGGTCCGCGACCCGCTCGTCGAGGCCCAGGTCCAGGCCGGCGAGGACGCCCAGGGCCGCAGCCTCCGCGGGAGCTGGGACCCCGCCAAGCACACCTTCGGCCGCGTCGGCGGCCGCGCCTACGCCACGGCCTTGGCCGTCCTCGTCCTCGAGACCCCCTACCGCTACCGCCGCATCTACCCCAAGGCCATCCTCCCGCCCGCCGAGTTCTGAGCCACGGCGCCCGCGTGTCCTTGGGCGCCAGCCATCTCCATTGCACCGGGAGTCATGGGCGGGGCGTCTCTGCCACGCGTCTTACCCTCGTCAGGGGCTGGCCCCGGTTGTTCGGCAAGACGGTGGCCCCCCTGGTCGTGCTCGTTCCCGTCATCGTGCTCCTGCTCGATCCGGTGGACACCGTCTCGGGAGGATCGAGCGCGAGGACGAGCACGAGCACGAGCACGCGGCGGCAGGAACCGCGCATTGCCCAGCATGTGGAGTCATGCTCCCTCGCCGGGAGGGATGGGCTGACATCCGCCGTCGCGGGGCTATGATAGGGTGCAGGCGCCAGAGGCCACACGGAGGGTTCCCCTGTGGCCATCAGCCGCGCGCTCAATATGAGCGGCTGACCTCGTCCCCCCATGCTCGTTCTGACCGCTGCATTTCTCCTGGTCGGGAGCTTGGCCGGTGGTCCTGCGGCGTCTACCACACCACGGAGTCCCGTGCCGAAGGCGGCTCGATCTCGCTGTCCGCGCCCTCTTTGCCTTCGCGCGTCTCCGCGATGGGGCACCCGCGGGACCTCTGTGCGGGGACTGCCCTGGCCCTCTCGGCAAGCCTCCCGGTACACTGGATGCGTGTACGCCCCCTTTACGGCCTTCTACGGGCAAGTCTGCGAAAGAGGTGTCCTGGGTCGCGCAGGGCCTCGAAAGTGCCTAGGATGGCGTTTCTGCGTGTCGGATATTTCGGACACGTAACGCTATACTTGCGAGGCAGTTATGGCGGCCCGTCCGGGCCGATCGATCCGAAATCGACGTAAGTGAAGGTTGGCCCTTCCGGCCCCCGCCGGCCCGATCCGGGGCGGCTATCCCCCCGACGGGCCGTCCACTTGGGCGCCTCTGGCCCGTTGGAGCTCGGTCAGGCCTTGTAGATCTCGGGCTTGAGCTCGATGGAGGCGTTCTCGCGCATGGCCTTGTTGGCCATGATGACGGTGACGGCGCTCTCCATGCCCTCGATCTCGGTGCAGAAGGGCCGCTTGCCTGTGCGGATGCAGTCGAAGAAGTGGGCGAGCTCGTCGCGGTAGTCGTCGAAGGGGTGTCGCTTCTTGGCGGCCACGGCCTTGCCCTCGGTCTGCTTGGCGGCCATGCCGGTCTGGGCGGTGGCGCCGGTGTCGAGGGTGATGGCCTTCTTCTTGCCGACCTTCGTCCTGTCGGCTTTCTTCATCCACTCGAGGTCGGCGGCGTTCTTCTCCTGGAAGAGGAAGCCGCTGCGGCTGGCCTCGACGATCATGGTGCCGAGGCGGCCCATGAACTCCTCGCCGTAGCCGTCGTGGGCGTTGGTGCAGATCGACGAGTAGACGAACTTGATGCCGTTGGGGTAGTCGAAGATGCACTGGACGTTGTCGAAGATCTCGCGGCCGTCCTCCCACCAGTCGAGTCCGCCGATGCCGGTGACGCGGCAGGGCACCATGCCGAGCACCCAGTTGACGACGTCGATCTGGTGTCCGCCGAGCTCGGCCATGAGGCCGCCGGAGTACTTGGGGTAGAGGCGCCAGTTGATGAGGTGCTCGAGGCTGTCGTAGCCCCACTTCCCGACGTCGAAGGCCGGCGCGTCGGTGGGGACGGCGCGCCGCCAGGAGCCGTTGCGGTGCCACTGGGCGCGGATGGTCGTGAGCTCGCCGAGCGCCTTGTCCTTCTGCATGAGCTTCATCGCGTGGCGGTAGAGCGGGCTGTAGCGCCGCTGGTGGCCGACCTGGACCCATCGGCCCGTGGCTTTGGCCTTCCTGCACACGGCCTGGCACTGTTCGAGGGTGTGGGCGAGGGCCTTCTCGCAGAAGACGTGCTTGCCGGCGTCGAGGGCGTCGAGGGTGATGGGGGCGTGCGCGAAGAGGGGGACGGCGATGACGACGGCCTCGAGCCCTTTCTCCTTGTCGAGCATCTCGCGGTAGTCGGTGTAGGCCCTGGCCTTCTCGCCTGCGACGGCTCGGCCGGCCTCGCGGTTGGCGGGGTTGATGTCGGCGACGGCGATGCACTCGCAGCCCTCGTTGCGGAGGGCCTGCTTCATGTCGAAGCGCCCCTGTGCCCCTGTGCCGATGAAGCCGAACTTGACGGTCCTGAGGTCCTTGGCGGGCGCGTCGGCCGCTCGGCTCGCGGCCATGCCGACTGAGAAGGCGGCGGCCGCGGCCGCCACGTCGCCCAGGAAGCCCCGCCTGTCCATGCTCCGCTCGAACATAGCCCTTACCTCTCCGCTCTGGTAGGTGCGCCGATGCGCACGGCCTGCGGCTCCTGGCCCCGCCGCGGCATCGGCACGAGAATGGCCTCGACGTCCTTGTGCTCCCGGCAGTAGCGCCGCGCCCCGTCGAGCCCGAGCACGAACAGCGCGGTCGCGAGGGCATCGCCCTCGGTCGCGCGGGCCGTGAGCGCGGTGCAACTGAGCATCCCCTCGACGGGCCGTCCCGTGCGGGGGTCGATGATGTGGCCGTATCGCTTGCCGGCGGCCTCGACGAAGCGCTCGTAGCTGCCCGCGGTGGACGCCGCGCGGTCGCGCAGCGTGAGGGTCAGCAGGCGCCTGGTCCGGTCGAGCGGGTGGGCGATGCCGATCTCCCAGGCCGCCTTGCCCGGCGGGGCGCCGAGCGCGTAGACCGAGCTGGTGCCGCCGTGGACGAGCGCACGGCGCACGCCGACGCGGCGCAGCGTCTCGACGATGGCGTCCACCGCGTAGCCCTTGCCGATGGCCCCGAGGTCGAGGGCGACGCCCTTGCGGTCGAAGGCGATGTGGCGGGTCTCGCGGCTGAGGGTCACGTGGCGCATGCCCACGAGGCGGCGGGCCGCGGCCAGGGCCTCGGCCGTCGGCACGCGGCCCTGGCCGCCGTGGAGGCCCCAGCACCGCATCAGCGGGCCGACCGTGATGTCGAAGGCCCCGCCCGTGTCGCGGTGGAGCCGCTGGCAGCGCGACAGCAGGTCAAAGAGCTGGGGCTCGACGCGGACCGGGCGGTCGGCCGCCTCGGCGTTGATGCTGCTGACCTCGCTGCCCTCGATGAAGACGCTGAGCTGCTCGTCGAGCAGCTCGACCTCGTCGAGGGCCATGTTGCCCGCGTCGGTCAGGTAGGCCGGGTCGTCGCCGTACAGGGCGATCTCGAAGCGCGTGCCCATCGCCTGGCGTCTGACCCGAGCCGTATGCACGGGCGTCATTATAGCCAAGACCTGCCTGCATCTCAAAGGCCGGGCGCCTGCGCGCCTCGGCGACGCTCCATCACGGGCGGAAGCACGAAGGCGGCGAGCGGGTCAGAAGTCGGCGCCGTCCACGAGCTTCTCGAGCTGGGGCTCGAGGCCCTCGTCGACGTAGACCCGACCGCCGCGCCGGGCCACGAAGGCGACGGGTGAGAGGAGCGAATCGATGGCTGGTCATCGTCGTGCTTCCTTCCCCCGTAGTGTGGGGGATGGCGGGCTGGATTTCAAGCGAGCGGGTCCTTCGGCAGCCTGGCGGCGAGGCGGTCGCCGTCGGCCTTCATCACCTCGAGCAGGCGCGCGTGCATCCTGCGCACGGTCCCGGCGTGGGCCTTCTCGGCGGCGAGATTGCGGTCCTCGTGGGGGTCGTTCTTCAGGTCGTAGAGGGCGACGATGGGCGTGCGGGGGTGGAGGCCGTAGGTGTACTTCCAGCGGGCCGTGCGGAGCATGCGCATGCGGTCGGCGCGCTGGCAGAAGGCGTAGTCGCGCCACGCCACCTTCCTGCCCTCGACGAGCGGACGCATCGAGCGGCCGTGGATCTTCTCGGGGACGGGCATGCCCAGGTAGTCGAGGATCGTGGGCATGTAGTCGATCTGGCTGACGGGCTGCTCGACCACGGTGCCGGGCTGGATGCGGCCGGGGAAGCGCATGACCAGCGGGATGCGGACGAGGTCGTCGAAGATGCTGGAGATGCTCTTGCCGATGCAGCCGTGGGCGCCGACCATGTCGCCGTGGTCGCTGGTGAAGATCACGAGGGTGTTGTCGGCGAGGCCGAGGTCGTCGAGCCGCTTGAGGATGCGGCCGAGCTGGTCGTCGATGTACTTCACCATCCCGTGGTAGATGGCGGCGTACTCCTTGACGCCCTCAGGCCCCATGATGTCGCCGAGGCGCTTGCTCGGGCCTTTGGCGTCCCAAGGCGGCAGGTCGCGGGTGCCGGGGAGCTCGACATTGTCGCGGGGCACCATCGAGTAGTAGGGCTCGGGGGTGACCCACAGGTCGTGGGGCGGGCTCCACGACGCCGTGATCATGAAGCTCTTGTCCTTGTGCTGGTCGATGAGGCCGAGCACCTGGTTGGTGATCTGGGTCTCGGGCAGCAGCTCGGGCGGGACGACGCTGCGGCCGATGGTCGCGATGTAGGCCACGCGCATGTTGGGGATGTCGTTGAACGCCTTCCAGCCCTTGCGGACGGCCTCGATCTTCTTGACGGGGCGACCGAGGTAGCGGCCTGGGTCCTTGTCGTCGGCGAACTGTGCGGCGGGCAGGCGCTCCTGGAGCAGCTTGTGATACGCGCCGCCGGGCCCTGCGTAGCCCATGGACACGTAGCACGGGAAGTCGCCCTTGTCGCCGAGATGCCACTTGCCGCGGTGGCCGGTGGCGTAGCCGGCGGCGTGGAGCAGGCACTCGGTGTTCGGGAAGGCGTCGTGGGGCAGCGGCTTCTGCTTGCTGCGCCCGGGGCTGACGTTCGTGAGGATGCGATGGGTGTGGGGGTAGACGCCCGAGATGATGGAGGCCCGCGACGGCGAGCAGTAGGGCGTGACGCACGTCGCGTTCGTGAACAGCACGCCCTCGCGGGCGATGCGGTCCATGTGCGGCGTCTGGATGTAGGGGTTGCCCGTGACGGACAGCGAGCGGTAGTGCTGCTCGTCGGTCATGAGAAAAAGCACATTGGGGCGCTCCTTGCGCCTGGGCGTCGCCGTCCAGCCCACGCACCCGGCGCCAGCGGCCAGCGCACCGCCACTGACCTGGAGGAATCGTCTTCGGTTCATCGGATCGGGCATCATCTTGTCCCCCATTGCAGGCGTCTGCATCCTCCGTCTCCACTATAGAGAGGAACGCATCGCGAGGCAAGTAGCGGGACCTCGCCTGGCGCGCGTTGCCCACTCCCCGGCAACACGGCGGTCCCCTCTCTCGGGCGACGCACCGACATCCCGGCGTGTGCTCTCGCCCCCTCGGCCTCGGGCTCTCGGGAGTGAAAGCAAGCACCAGGCCGCCCTCCCCAGAAGATCTCACACCTCATGAGGTCCGGACACCACCCGCCCCGGCCGAAGTGCTCCCTGACCGTCGGTAGCGGTTTCCAGTGAGCGGCTCGGCTTCTTGGGGATATCCACGCCACGCAAGAGAGCCCCGCGCGGGCGCAAGCGATGAGCAACAGGCGTCGGGGGGTGTGCCGGTAGGCCAAGTCGCCCATCGCACGGGCAGAGGA
>CBFDBL010000345.1:0-6845 GCA_965603035.1 uncultured bacterium | reverse complement strand
AACCACAGCCCCCTTGGGAGGCATGGCATGCGGCAGACGCAGGCCGTTCCGCAACGTGTTAGTATTGCTGTTGTTACGCTCCTGCTCTGCCTGCGAGGCGCGGCGCCCCTCGCCGCCGACGCGGCCGCGGGCTACGCCGAGGGCGGGAAGAGGCTCGTCGAGCTGACGGGACAGCTCCGCGCGGAGCCGCGCCGCGCGGACCTGTGGCGGGCCCGCGCGCAGCTCCGCGTGCAGATGGCCGACCCCGTCGGCGCGCTCCGCGACATCAGCGAAGCCATCCGCCTCGAGCCCCACAAGCCCGAGTTGCGGCTCGTGCGGGCCGAGCTCCTCGCCGGGCAGGGGGCCTGGGCCGACGTGGTGGCCGATGCGACCGACGGCCTGGCCGTGGACCCGACGCACGCCGCGCTGCTCGTCCTGAGAACGAGGGCGCGCCGAATGCTCGGCCAGATGGCTCTGGCCCTCGCCGACGCCGACCGCGCCGTCGCCGCTGCCGACTGTGCTGAGAGCCGCCTCGAGCGCGCCTGGGTCCACGCCCTCCGAGCCGACTGGGACAGGCTGCTCGCGGACGCGAACGCCGCGGCAGGACAGAACCCGAAGCTCGTCGAGGCCATCCTGCTCCAGGGCATCGCCCGCCGCGAGCGCCGCGAGTGGGACGAGGCCATCGACCGCTTCTCCGCCCTCCTGAAGCTCCGCCCCGACAGCGCCATCGCCCATCTCAACCGCGGCCGCGCCCGCGTCGGCAAGGGCACACCGGGCGAGGCACTCCGCGACCTGAGCCGAGCCATCGAGCTCGACCCCGGCCTGTCCGAGGCCTGGCTCCACCGCGGCCGCCTGCGGGCACAGCACGGCGAGCTGCTGGGCGCCATCGAGGATCTCAGCCGCGTGGTCCAGCTCCGGCCGCGTCTGTCCGATGCCTACGTCGAGCGCGCCGCGGCGCGCGCCCAGGCCGGCGACATCGATCTCGCGGGCGACGACGCCCGCATCGCGCTCTCGCTCGGCGCGCAAGGCCCGCGAGCACTCCTGATCCTGGCGCGTGCCGATGAGGCGCGCGGCGCCTGGACGGCGATGATCGACCACGCGACGCGCGCGCTCGCCGCCAGCCCCAAGGAGGCCGAGGCCCATCGCCTCCTCGCCCGAGCCCACCAGGCGCAAGACCATCCAGACAAGGCCCTCGCCGCACTCGACAGGGCGATCGCCCTCGAGCCCAAGGCCCCCCAGGCACACGTCCTTCGCGCGCGCCTGCTGCTCGACGCCAAGCGGCTCGGCGAGGCACTCGACGCCTGCGAGCGGGCGCTGGCTACCGACGCGAAGAACGCCATGGCACTCCTGGTCCGCGCCCGCGTCTACTCGCAGCGGCGCGACCACGCGAAGGCTCGCGCCGACTGCACGAGGGCGCTGGCTCTGGCCCCCAACTGGGCCTGGGCCCACATCACCCACGGCTCCGTGCTCGGCCGCCAGGGCAGACACGAGGACGCCATCCGAGCGCTCTCGCGCGCCGTGCCCATGGCGCCGCGCGATCCCGAGCTGTTCGCCTTGCTCGGCAGGAGCTATCTCGCGCTGCACCGCTATCGCTCCGCCATCCAGAACCTCGACCGCGCCGTCGCGCTCGACGCGCGCATGGCCGAGGAACTTGCCCAGGAGCTCGAGGAGGTGAAGAAACGCCGTGACTAGAGCCCTGACGAGACCAGGCCTGCTGCTCGCGCTGGCTCTGCTGACGGCCGTGGCCGTGCTCGTGCCGCGCCCGGCATTCGGGATGGCCTGCCGGAGCTACGGCTGCGGGTGCTGCGGCCATCCGCCGAACCCGCCGTGGCACTACCCGGGGTGCAGGTACTATGGGCGGGGCCTCTCGAGCGGTGGCTCCAGCGGCGGCTCCTCTGGCCGGCATGGCGGCGGGGCGGCCACGGGGAACGCCTTCGGGGCCATGGTGGACGGCTTCTCCAAGGGGATCCAGGAGGCGCAGGAGGCCCAGGCCCGCGCAGCGCGCCTGGCGGCCGAGCGCCGACGCCGTGCCGAGATCGCGCGGCGCCAGCGCCTCGAGCGACTGCGCCTCGAGCGCATCCGCCGCGCGCGCCGGATGCGCATCGACTGGGATCGCCGCGGGGTCGAGATGGGCGAGCGGCTCGAAGGGGTGTTCGACCCCGTCATCGGCGGCTCCTCGACCGCGTTCTTCGGCGTCGAGGGCACGCCGGAGCCCGACATCTACGTGGACAGCTCCGTCGTAGACCTGCGCCCCGAGCCCAGCGGCCAGCAAGCCCTGGAGGGACAGCTTCGGATGAACCCCGCGTTCCTTCAGGCACAGGCGCGGCGCGCCGCCGCGACCGATGCCTTCGCCACCGAGAACTACGGCTCCGTCATGCCGTGGGCGGGCCAGACGCCCAAGCAGCCCAGGCGGTTCACCTTCTATCTGCCGCCGGGGCCTGGGCCGTACTCCCCTGGCCGTCTGGAGAGCGCCATGCACGGGCTGGTTGCCGACGTCGCGCGCGCGCTCGACCCCGACGAGCTGATGGCGGCAGCGATCTACAACGACCCCGATGCGCTGGCGCGGTATGCCCGACTGCCCCAGGAGCTGATGCACAGGTTCGGCGGCCACCTGCTCGGCGAGCGCACCATGAGCCTGGGCGAGATCCTGGAAGCCCGGAAGGACGTGGGCGGGACGGCTCTCGGCGTGGGCAAGACCTTCCTGACCACGGGGCTCGAGCTGGGCGGCTGGACCCGAGTCGCTGGCTACGCGCAGATCGGTCTCGCCGCCGACAGCGTCCGCGGTACCCATGGGACGGTCGGCGAGACGATGGGGAAGCTCGACAGGGTCCTCACGGGCGGCCGGTAGGGCGGGCTAGCGAGCCCTGTTGGCGATCTCGGCCTTGATGGCGGCGAGGATGGGCTTGAGGATGGCGATGCGGGAGGTGTAGGCGCGGAAGGTCTGGGTGTGGCGTTCGGCGCCGGGCTTGCCTGCCGCCACGAGCTTCTGAGCCTTGTCCTTCTCGGCCTCGATGGTCTCGTTGGCCCTCAGGATGGTGCGCTCGATGCGGCCGAGGTGGTCGCGCAGCTCGCGAGCGCTCGCCTCGCGCAGGACGGCGCCCAGCTCGCGGTTCTTCCACTCGATCAGGTAGTCGTTGAAGTCGCCCGGCGGCAGGTCCGGGAAGGCGCCGTGGCGGAAGAGCTCGGCGGCCGTCGCCTTCCGCGCCTGGAATCGCACCGACGCGAGCTGGTCGTGGGGGCTCTTTACCTTCCACTCCGGGCACCACAGCTTCCCGTCGCCATAGAGCACGATGCTCTCGGGGTCGCGCCAGCGCCAGGCTGCGCCGGGGGACGACGCGGCCTCGCCCAGGACGAGGGTGCGCACGGGCGTCGCGCCCTTCCGTGGCCGGCTCCGGTGGATCTCGAGCACGTACTCGCGTCGGGCCCGGCCGCCGTCCTTGACCGCCGCGATGCTGTAGGCGACCCAATAGGTCGTCTCGCCCACCTGCGCGCTCAGCGGTTGCTGGTCTGCAACGACGACCCAGGCCTGGCGCCACTTCGCCAGCCGAGGGTAGTCGGTCTCCACGGTCCTCATGATGTCGGCGATCGTGTGGCGGGCCATCCTGCGCGCCACCCGGAAGCCGTCGTCCGGCCCGCGCAGGCCGGCTGCCCCGAGGGTGAACATGGTGGGCGGGAGCGCCAGGATGTCGTACGTCCCCTTCACGCCGTAGGAGTGCTGGGCCACTTGGACTCCGTCCGGCGTCTTGATGCTCAACTCGCTGCTCGCGTGCCACTCGGAGTGGAATGGGAGCGGGATGAGCCCCAGGGTGGCCACGCTCAGGGTGGCGAGCAGGACCAGGCGCGGCCCGTCGTCCTCGTGGTTGGAGACCATGTGGACGTCCACGGTCAGATTGGCGGGATCGCTGGAGAAGAGCGCGGCCGCCTCCGACTGGCGCAGGATCCGCAGCGTGATGTCCCGCCCGCCCCAGTTATTCTGCTTGGCGATCTTGGCCCACGAGCCCGTGAACTCCTCGGTGACCTTGCCCAGGCGCAGGATGGGCGGCTGGCTCGGGCGCTTCAGCTCCACCTGCTTCGGGCCGAGCCAGACCATGCAGCCCGGAGTGCCCAACAAGGCCACGAGACACAAGATAGCGGGGGTCGTCGCTCTGGTAGCCACTGGGTATTGTCCTCCTGGTCCTCCAGCCCCGTTCGGGGCGGATGCAGCACTGGGAAAGGCCGACCTACGAAAGCATACCTTCACTGAGGGGCGTCTTCAAGCCGCATCCGGCCTCGGTCGGCGGGAGGGGGCGGCGAGGCGGTAGAGGCAGCCGTCGTTGCATCCGATGAAGAGCTGGCCATTGCTCACGACAGGGGTCGACTCAATGATGCCGCCGGCCTTGTAGTCCCTGAGGTGGTTGCCGTCGTGGTCGAAGACGTGGAGCCGCCGCCGCGTCGAGCCGATGTAGATCCTGCCGGGCGTGGCACAGGGCGAGCCGTGATAGCCGCCCGAGCGATGGGCCGACTTCCACGCCAGCCGCCGCTCCCTTGTGTTGACCGCGTAGAGGTAGCCCCTGTCGCAGCCGAAGACCGCGAGGTCGCCGATCAGCGAGATGCTCGACGCGATGTTCTGGGCGTCGGTCTCGAGCCGCCACTTCTCCTCGGCGGTCCGCGCGTCCCAGGCGTAGAAGACCGACGGCCGGACCCACTCGCCGCAGTCGGCGAAGTACACGGTCTCCCCGTCCGAGGCAGCCGTCGAGCAGAAGCAGATCCTGGGCAGCGTCAGCACCTTCCGCACGTCCCCCGTTTCGATATCGACGGCGTAGAAGAAGCTGTCCTTCTTCATGCTCCAGTAGGTGCCGAGGAACAGGTTGCCCCCCGCGATGCAGGGGCTGGCGAAGGGGCCTGCGGGCATCTCGACGGGCCGCCACCGCAGCCGTCTGCTCTCGATGTCGAGGCAGTAGATGCGGCCTCCGTCCATGTCTCCTGCGGCGAACACCGCGCAGCCATCGTAGATCGCGGGCGAGCCGAGGATGCCGCCCTCGGCCCGGAACACCCACTTCCGGCGGCCATCGAGGTCGTAGGCATAGAGCCTGCCGTCCAGGCCGCCGACCAGAATCGTGTCGCCGTAGTATGCGGCTGAGCCGACGATCCCCTTGCCCGCGTCGAACTGCCATCGTGCCTTCCCCGTGCGGATGTCCACGGCGTAGAACGTGTGCGGCCGCTTCCGGCGAAGCACGAGGTTCCGCACCGTGCAGACGCCCGCACATACGAGATCCCCGACGAGCAGGGGGGAGGCGACCACCTTCTCCCTCTTCCCGCCGGCTGCGAAGAACTTCTCCAGCTTCGCGTCATCGCCTACGTCTGCTGTGTCGTAGAAGCCCGTGCGGCGGTGATCGCCCCGGAACATCCCCGATGGAACGAAGTGTGAGATGGCCGCCTTGCGCCGGGTGAGCAGGAGGGTGCCCGCCAGTGCAAGGAAGCCGCGGCGGCCCAGGAACGGCAGATCGTGGCGACGGTCTGTCACGCCGTCCCTCCGTTCGCAGGCCGCGGCGGGGGTCAGAACCGGATGACGTACTTGAACTCGCCGGGCTGCGTCTTGAGGCTGAGCCCGCGGTCGGTCGGCTGCCAGGGGACCTCGCGGAGACCTTGGCCGTCCCTCGAAACGGCCGACACGGACGCCGGCTTCCGCCCGCCGAGCCCCAGGCGGCCGAGGTCGAGGGCAGCCGAGAAGGCGGGCTCGTCGGGCAGGGGGATGAGAGTAAGGCGGTCGCCATCGCGGAGCAGGCGGAAGGCGCCGGTGGTGAGGGCGGGGCCGAAGTCGATGGGCTTGCCTGCGCGGTTGCCCCGCGGCTGCGGGATGGGCGGTGGCTCGTGCTTCTCGAGGCGGACGCCCGTGATCTGATCGCCCTTGCCCTCGATGACGAGGACGCCGAGGCGGATGCGGCCCGAGCCATCGTCGTCGCCGCTGAGCGGGTAGCGGCGCCCGCCCGGCCCCGGCTGGTAGAGGCCGACGTATGCCTTGTAGCGGCCGGGGCCATGCTCGTCGGGGATCGTGACGGTCGGCGTGGAGGTCGTGACCGTGCCCTTCCAGCGGCTGCACGGGACGGTGCCGTGGTCGCCCTGGAAGGCGATGGCGTCGCCGCGCATGCCCTTGGGGTGGTAGTCGAAGTGGACGAAGGCCTGGAGGTCCCTGGGCGCCGGCTCGTCGGCGTGCCAGGCGATGGCGAGCTTGAAGTCGCGGCCGCCGAGGTAGTCGAGCCTGCCGGCCTCGGGGCGGATGGCGAGCGGGCGGCCGGGGTCGTGGGTGCGGGCGTTGACGTACCAGCGGCCCGGGCCGCGCGACTGCTCGACGATGACGCCGCCGATCCGCTCGATGCTCGTCTCGACCTCCCCGCTCTTCGCGAAGCAGCCGTACTGCGGGAGCACCTTGCCCGCGACCTGCCAGTCCGCCGCGCCGCGGTTGACGTAGACCTTCGCCCCCGAGCGCCAAGTGACGACCTGGCGGTGGATGTCGCCGCCGACCAGCTCGACTCGCTCGATGGTGTCGAGGGCGACCGAGCGGATGAGGTCCTGTGCGAGCCAGTACTTGCGGACGGCCTCGCGGCCGAAGCCGCCGCGGTCCATCATCAGCGCGTGGCCCATGAGCAGCTCGGCGGTGATGTAGTCGTCGCTCACGATCCCGTGGAGGCGACGGGGGCGGAAGCCCTGGTAGCGGTTGGAGTAGCCCACGCCGTGGAGGCTGAAGCGCGTGTGGTTCACCGCGTCGAACCACGGCACACGCTCCCAGTGCCTGCACGGCAGGTAGATGTGGTAGCGCCGGTGCTTGTCCGAGAGCTGGAGGTGCTGGCAGTCGGCGCCGTCGAGGTAGCCGATGAGCTGGTCGTGCC
>CBFDBL010000344.1:0-6847 GCA_965603035.1 uncultured bacterium | reverse complement strand
TGATGGTGATCTCGTCGTTGTCGCCGTCGGCGAGGGTGACGGTGTAGCTGTGGCCGAGGCCGTCAGGCGTGGGCTTGTCGGTGAAGCCCGTCCGCCAGGAGCCGTCGAGGAGGAGCTCGGCGATGGCGTCGTGGACGCCGGCCTGGGCGACGTAGAGCGCGGTCGTGGTCTGGATGTCGTTGTGAACGCAGCGGAGGTGGCTGGCGTGGGCGTCGAGCAGCAGGCACACGACGGGCGCGGAGAAGGCCATGAGGAAGAGCACGAGCAGCAGCGCGGCGGCTCGCCGTCGGTCCCGCGTCTCAGGATTCAGGGCACGGCCTCGGTTCACGGGTCACTCACTCCATCGCACGATGCCGCGCCGGCGGTCGGCGTAGCGGACGCGCCAACCGACGGCGTCGGCGTAGAGTCGCGTCGATCCGTACAGGTGATCCACGCGAGTGAGCAGCCGGATCTCGTAGTCGCTCAGAGCGGACCAGGTCCAGTCCACGTCCGCGGAGACGTCGGTGAGGATGTCGCCCCCGTTGTTGTAGTACGGAGCGAACGGTTCGAGGGCGTCGTCGTCCAGGGTGTGTCGCCTCCCTGCGTTCTTGTCGGCGGCGGGGAGCGCGACGTTCACGTTCAGCGTGCCGTCAGTGAGCCACCAGCTCGGGCCGCCGTGGACGCACACCTCGACGGTGAGGATGGTGGCGTCGGAGTCGGGAACGGTGACCCGGTAGCTCTGGTAGTCGTCCCCCTGATCGAAGGCGCCCCTGGCGTGGGTGCTGTTGGGGGCGCCCAGCGCTCTGCCGCCGTACGTCCACTCGTTCGGACACGAGCCGCTGCCTTCTCGGTCGGCCCACCAGGTGGCGACCTCGGTCTCGTTGAACACGGCGCGGACGGCGAAGCACTGGGCCTCGACGTCTCCGACGTTCGAAAGCTCGATCGACAGGGAGCCGATGTCGGCATCGCTCCACGAGGCGCGGCCGTCGGTGATGTCGAACCATTGCCACACCCATTGGTCCTCGACCGCCTGGATCTCGTAGTAGTCGAAGGTGTGCTCGAACACGGTGGTGGCGTCGTGTCGGACGGTCACGGTGAGAGGCTTGTCCTTGCTCTTCTGCTCCACGTAGCTGCCGACGTACATCCGATGGACGGTGCCTGTGTATGCCGCAGGCTGGAATCCGGAGAACTTGCCTGCCTCGTCGGAGTGCTTGTGGCACTTGTCCCCGTCGGGCGCGCCGAACGCTTTCCAGTAGTCAACGACATCCTTCGGGCCGGTGCTCTCGTATGCCGTGGCGTAGGTGGTCGAGATGCGGACATTGCCGGCGGGGACGAGGTCGTGCCGCAGCCGGGCGCGAGCGGTCAGGTCCAGGGTCGCGCCCGCGTCCTCGGCCGTCGCGGTCAGGGCGATGCCGAGGGCGGCGATGCTGGCCGGCTCCGTGTCGTTCACCACCGTGCCCGCGTCGTCGTAGCCCTGGAAGGTGAGCGACTGGATGCCGGTGGCGAGCGGGCTGTCGGCGGAGTCGACGCCGTAGCGCAGCTCGGCGCCGACGAGGGCGAAGACGTGGTTGACGCCGTCGGCATCGATGAGGGTGATGGTGCCTGCGGTGTCCGTCGGGTCGGAGATGGCGGCGACCCCGGTGGCGACGCGGATCTGGCGGGCCATGCGCCCGAGGGCCACGCGGGCGTTCTGGAGGGCCTCGCGTCGGGCGTGGAGGAGGGCCGAGGCCTGGCGGAGAGCGCGCAGGTAGGCGGCGGCGCCGGCCATGAGGAGGGCGGAGACGGTGACGACGAGGAGCACCTCGACAAGGCTCACGCCCTGGTTGTGGCGGCGCGCGATCACGTCAGGGGCTCCAGTTGAGGTCGGCCTGGAGGGTGTCGAGGCGCACGACGGGCTCTCCGTCGTCGGGCACGTCGTCGTCCCAGTGGTTGCCGTCGGTGTCGAGCCAGGCGAGCACGCGGATGGTCGCGTAGCGGCCCTGGCCCTCGGCGGGCACGGCCACGTCCACGAGGTAGCGGAAGTCGGAGTCGGTCGCGCCGCCCCACTCGTAGCGCGGGCTGAAGTCGCTGTCCAGCGCGAGCAGGGCCGCCTCGAGCTTCTCCTGGGCGATGAGGCTGAGCTGGTACTGCGTCTCGAGCTGGCGCTGGCCGGCGAACAGGCCGGGCAGGTAGCGCGCCGCGGGCAGGATGCAGAGCGCCAGGATGGCCATGGCGAGCATGACCTCGAGGTACGAGAAGCCGCCCCGGGCGGCGCGCTGGCGTCGGGGGCTCGTCACGGGGTGGTGTCCTCCAGCGCGACCGCGCCCGTGGCGAGGGTGACGGTGATGAGGTACTGCCGGCCCGCGGCGGTGACGGTGATCTCGTGGTCGGCGTCGGCGTCGCCGCCTGGGTAGAAGAGGACCTCGGTGGCATCGCTCGTGACCGCGACGCTGTCGGGGAGGGTCCGGGTCGGCGAGAGCTTCACGCCGGGCGAGCCCTTGCGGAAGATGGCGTAGGCGGGGAGCTTGCCGTCGACGGGGGAGGCGAACTCCAGGGAGTGGGGCGTGCCGTCGGTGATGGCCTGGCTCTGCGCCCAGCGCAGGTCGGCGACGAGCTGGCGGGCCACGCGCTCGCCGTCGGCCATGAAGATGCTGGCGCGCGAGAAGCGCGCGGCCCCGATGGCCAGCACGACGGCCGTGATGGCGAGCACGGCCATCAGCTCGGCCAGGCTGTAGGCGGCCGCGGCCGCCCGGGGTGTGCCGGCTCGCGTCATCCCTTCTCCCTCAACACGGTCGGGGCCTTGGCGTCGCCGTCGCCATCGCCCTCGTCCATGGCGGCGCGCTTGCGCTCGGCGTCGCGGGCGAAGTCCTCGTCGCGCACGATGCGCGGGGTGATGAAGATGAGCAGGTGGCGGCGCTGGTCGAGGGTCGAGCGCTTGTTGCGGAACAGCCAGCCGAGCACCGGGATGCGCGAGAGCCAGGGCACCTTGCTGTTGGTCTTCTGGGAATCCTCGCGCACGAGGCCGGCGATCACCAGCGTGTTGCCGTCCTTGACGCGCACCAGCGTCGAGGTCTCCTGCGCCGAGATGACGGGGAGCTGGGCGACGTCGAACGTCGTGGTGCCGGCCTGGCGGCTCACCTCGGGGTGGACGGTCATGATGACGTGGCCGTCGTGGACCCGGGGGGTGACCTCGAGGATGGTGCCGAACTCCTGGTACTCGAACCCCGAGATGCTCAGCACCCCGGTCTCGGTGCTCACCTGGTACTGGGCGATGGGGTACTTCGTCACCATGTTGATCTTGGCCTGGTGGTTCTCGAGGGTGGTGATCTGGGGGTGGGCGACGGTGCGGGTCGAGGCGTCCTGCTGGAGGAAGTTGAGCACCATGGAGAGGCCGGAGCCGCTGAGGAAGCCGAACTGGAAGGCGTCGGGCTCGGCGTAGGGCACCTGGTTGTCGGTGCCGCGGGTATCGCCGGGGTCGTAGCCCGGGTTGTAGTCGTTCGAGCCGTCGGCCTTCCAGGGGAACGAGTGAGGGATGGTCGGGCAGGTGACGTCGATGCCGAACGAGTCGCTCCACTGGACCCCGAGGTTGTCGTCGCCGGTGAAGTTGGTCTCGACCATGAGGGTATCGATGGTGACCTGGACGGGCGTGATCTCGACCTGATCGACGATCTTGCGCGCGGTGGCAACGTCGCGAGCCGAGCCGGTGACGACGACGAGATTGTGCGCGGCGACGATGGAGACCTTGGCCTCGGCGATGCTGGCCTTGAGCACCTCGCCGATCTCCTTGGCGTCGGCGATGCGGAGGCGGAACGCCTCGGTGTGGACCTCGGGCGCCGTGGGCTCGGCGAGCAGGACGCCGCCGACCGGCCGCAGCTCGAAGCCGGCCTGGGTGGCGAGGGCCGCGAGCGCGTCGTCGGGCGTGACCCCCTGGAGGTCGAGCGAGACGGTGGCGTCGAGCGCGGCGGCCGGCACGACGTTGATGCCGGCCGCGGCCGCGAGCTGGGCGAGGACGTCGCGGACGTCGGCCCCGCGGGCGTGCAGGTCGAGGCGCCCGTCGGGCAGGCGCCGGACCTCGACGGCGGGCGTCGCGGGCGGCTCGGGCGCGGGCCGGACCTCGGGCTTGGGGGCCTGGGGGCTGACGAGGATGATGCTGCCCTTGCGGGCGGCGGCCGCGCCGACGCTGTCGGCGAGGGCGTCGAGCACCTCGTCGGGCGTGAGGCCGCGGAGGCTGGCGGTCACGGTGCCCGTCACGCTCCTGGCGGCGACGACGTTGAGCCCGGCGGCGGCGGCGACCTGGCGGAGCGCCTCGGCGATGTCGGCGGCGCGGGCGTCGAGATCGAGGGTGCCGTCGGGCCGCGGGGTGACGGTGAGCGGCTCGCGCGGCCCGGGCGCCGGGGCGCCGGGGCGCCGGGGCGCGATGATCAGGGTGTCGCCCTCGCGCCGGGCCTCCAGGCCGTGGCTCTCGAGCACGATGCTGAGGGCGTCCTGCCACGAGGTGTTCTGGAGCTTCGCCGTCACCTTGCCCCGGACGGCGGGGTCGAGCACGAAGTCGAGGGCGGCCCCCTGGCAGATGGCGCGCAGGACCGTGGGCAGGTCGGTGTCGCGGAACTCCATGTTGACCGTGCCCTTGGGGGCAGGCTCGGGCTCGCCGCCGGCGGCGGGCCCGCCCATCGCGAGTGCCAGGAGGGCGGCGGCCGCCCAGCGGCGGGCGGCGCGGGGCCGGGTGGCGCGGTGGTGGTCCATCATCCCGTTTCCTTTTCCGAAGCGACGAGTGCGGAAGCCGGCGGCTCGGGCCGCCGCTCGCTGGCGCCGTCGGGGGCCGGCGCGTCGATCTCGGCGTCTTTGCGGAGGAGGCCGAGGAAGACGGCGAGGATGTCGGGGTCGAGCATGGTGCCGGCGCTGTCCTCGAGGATGGCGACGGCCTCGGCCCGGGGGTAGGCGTCGCGGTAGCTTCGCTTGGAGGTCAGGGCGTCGTAGACGTCGGCGATGGCGACGATGCGGGCGGCGACCGGGATCTCGTCGCCGGCGAGGCCCGCGGGGTAGCCGGAGCCGTCCACGTACTCGTGGTGGTGGAGCACGATGCGCACGATGTCCTCGCACCCGGGGATCGAGCTCAGGATGCGGGCGCCGATCACCGGGTGCTGGCGGATCACGTCCCACTCCGGCGGGTCGAGGGGGCCGGGCTTGTTCAGGATGTCCTGGCTGATCCCGATCTTGCCGATGTCGTGGAGGATGGCGCCCAGGCGGAACTTGTCGATGGCCCCGTGGTCCCAGCCCAGCTCGCGGGCGATGGCGGAGGCCCGGTCGGCCACGCGCTGCGAGTGGCCCGCGGTGTAGCCGTCGTTCGCCTCGACCGCGTTCACCAGCGCCTCGACGGCGCCGGTCAGCAGCTCGTGCAGCGCGCGGTTGTGCTCCATGAGGTGGTCGGCGAACTCCTGGGACTGGTCCACCATCTCCTGGAAGGTCTCGAGGATGGAGCCGATGGCGTCGTCGGGCACGCGGCTCGGGCGCTCGACCTCGGCGCCCGCCTGCTGGTTGCGGACGAACTTCTGGATCTGCTCGAGCGGGACCATGGCCACGTCGGTGAGCACGTAGCTCAGGACGGCGAGGACGAGGGTGGCGCCGGCGGCGACGATGATGATGGCCAGCGCGGCGCTCTGCGCGCAGCGGGCCTCCTCGTCGTAGGGGACGGCGGCCGACACGGTGCCGAGCTGGCGGCCGCAGAAGGTCAGCGGGCGGTGCACGACCATGCGCGGCCGCCCGTCCACGGCCACCACGCGGGGCTCGGCGGCGGCCTGCACGAAGGGCCGCAGCACGGCCCGCACGTCGCCGCTCGCCTCGAAGTCGCCGTCCGTCGCCGGCATCGCGGCCTGGAGCACCCACGTCTGCCCGCCGGGCCGGCGGGCGGGGCGGTAGATGAGCGCGTAGACCCCGCTGCCCCCCGGCACGAGCACCGTGCTCGGCTCGCCGGCGAGCGCCGCCTCGAGCCGGCCCCGCTCGCGCGCGACGAGCTGCTCGGTGCCGATGCCGATGTCCTCGAGCAGGGCCGCGTGGTGCTGCGACCGCTCCACCCGGCGTCCGTCGGGGTCGTAGAGGGCCCACGAGCACAGCGCGACCCGGGAGTCGGCCGAGTGGGCGGGGTCGCCGCAGAGGCTCCCACCGACCTCGGCGCGCTCGACCAGCGCGGCCAGGACGGCGCTCTCGCCCGACAGGCTGAGCAGCCTCTGGTGGGCCTGCGCCGCGAACATCTCGGCGATGCAGATGCAGCTCTGGCGCGCCCGCGCGCGCAGCACGCTCCGCAGGGTGAGGCCGAAGGCCGTCATGGCGGCCACCGACGCCAGGCTGATGAGCAGGCACGCGGCGAGGATCCTCTGGCGCACGCCCACCTGTGGGAATCGCATCACGACAGCTCCTTGCCTTGACTCGCGTCCCCCTCCGCCGTCGCCCCCATGCGCCCGCACCACGCCGCCGTGCGGCGGTCGGCCGCGTTGAGCAACGCGTCGAGCGAGCCGCCGTCGGCGACGAAGCGCGCGGTGCCCACGCGGACCCCGATGCCCACGTCGGCGCCCGTGCGCTGGCGCACGAGCTTCTCGAGCGACGTCAGGCTGCTCTCGGCTTTCTCGATCAGCCGGTCCGGCACGCGATCGACCCCAGGCATCAGGACGATGAACTGCACGCCGTTGCCCCGCGCCACGAAGTCCACCTCCCGCGCCGCGGCGCGCACGATGCGCGCGAAGGCCATCACGACCAGGTTGCCCGCGTCGTAGCCGAACCGGTCGTTGAAGACCCGGAAGTCGTCGATGCCGAACACGGCGAGGGTGAGGGGCGTGCGGCCCTCCTCGGCGCAGGGTGCGGCTCGCAAACGTCTCCCACCGACGCGGACGTGATC
>CBFDBL010000343.1:0-6880 GCA_965603035.1 uncultured bacterium | reverse complement strand
GGCGGGTGATGCAGTCCATGGCGTCGTCGCACCAGAGGTTGGCGGGGTCGGCGGCGGGTCCGCCGGCTCGCCAGGCGGTCGAGAGGACGACGCCCTTGTAGCCGAGGCCGCGGAGGCGCCTGTAGCGCCGCTCGTAGTAGGCGCGCTGGGTCTCGGCGAGGAAGCGGATGAAGTCGGCCATCCGCCGTCGCTCGCGCTTGTTGCGGCGGGGGCCGTCGGCGTTCATCTCCCACGCGCCGTAGATGCCCATGCCCGGGTTGTCCACGGAATCGCCGCGCCGCAGGCCCGCGCCCCACGCCGCATTGAGCTTGGCGTCGCTGCCGTAGCGCTTGCGGAGCCACTCGCTCCACATCCGCTTGAGGATGGCGGTGTGCCTCGGGAACTTCTTGCCCGCCGCCAGGTCGTTGAGCGGGGCGTGCCAGAAGACGCAGTCCTCGTTGTGCACCTCGATGATCGCGAGCGCGGGCTCGTCGATGTAGCGGAGGCCGGTGTGCGGGTTCTTGTGGAGCAGGATGGCCTTCTGCCAGGCCCACTCGGCGTCCTGGAGCGGTCGGATGAAGTTCACCATCCCCGAGGAGCTGCGGCCCGCGCCGCGCTTCGGCAGTTCGGCAAGCAGCTCGGGGTCGTAGCCGTCGTCCTCGGTGACGACGTGGGGGTAGAAGCACGACCAGGTCATGTAGATGCCGTGCTTCTTCAGCGTGGCGAACCAGCGGTCCCACGTGTCGAGCCGCGCCTTGTCGAGCTCCCGCTTCCCCGTCCCGGGGTTCTTCCGCAGGACGCCGACGACGCTCTCGACGGGGTGCTGGCGGACCATGTTGACGCCGTGCTTGGCGTAGAGCCGCGCCTGCTGGTCCCGCAGGCCCGCCGCGCTCGTCATCCCGGCGACCATGCCCCAGAACTTGACCGGCTGGCCCGTCTTCTCGAGCACGAAGTCCTTGCCACGCCGCTGCACGAAGCCGAGCTTGCCCGCGGGCCGGTGCAGCAGGCGGCTCATGTCGACGATCGACTTCTCCGAGAAGGCGTCGTCATCCGGGAACATGGGGAACCAGGTGCCTGGCCCCGCCTCGGCCGCCGCGGCAAGGACGGGCTTCTCGGCGCCCGACGGTGCCCAGGGGAAGTTGACGAGGCACATGCAGTCGATGCCGCCGTGGTTGGCGATCTTCGACGTCGTGCGGATGGCCACGCTGTGCTCGCCCGGCTTCAGGTCGAAGGTCCCGCCCTTCACCCAGCCGATGAAGCGATGGTCGGGCTTCGCCACGAGATTCAGCCGCTCGCGCACGTCGCTCGTCAGGTCCATCTCGACCCACTCGCCGGCGTCGAGCCGGTAGTGCTGGGTCATCAGCACCACGTTGCAGCGCAGCCACCAGGTGTACTTCCCGCCCTGCTTGAGCGTGAAGCGCCAGGTCGCCTCGCCCGGCTGGCCCTGTCGGTAGTGCGAGAGCCAGTCGCGGCCCGACAGCAGCTCTTTCCGCACGCCGTCGTACCAGCCATGCTTCTTGAAGTTGTGCTGCGTGGCATCCTCGCCCTCGATCCAGACGGCCTCGCCGGCCAGAAGCTGGCAGGCCAGTGCGACGGTGAGCGTGACTGCGGCTGTCTGTTGCCTCATCGCGGATCTCCACCTGGCGATGGCTGGCTCCTCTTCCTCCTCGGCACGGGGGTATGCTAGCAACACGCCCGTGGCCGCGCAAGCAAGCGGTCTCGATGGCTGGACGGATTGACTTGCCTGGCGCGGGGGCCTATGATGCGAAGCGTCATGAAGGCGCGAGCGACGGTGTACGGCGCGGTGTTCGCGGTCGGCTTCTGCGGGCTGGTCGCGCAGGTGGTGGTGCTGCGCGAGATGGTGGCGACGTTCTATGGCAACGAGCTGTCGATCGGCGTGATGCTCGGCTCGTGGCTGCTGTGGACGGGGGTGGGCAGCGTGGGCCTGGGGCGTCTGGCGCGGCGGCTGGGTCGGCCGCGTCTGTGGCTGGCGGGCGCGCTGGTGGTCGGTGCGGTGCTGGTGGTGGCGACGGTGGTGGGGGCGCGGTGCCTGGGCCTGGCGCTGGTGGCGAGCGGGGAGACTCGGGGGGCGATCCGCCCGTTCCGCCTGATGCTCGGCTCGTCGCTGGCGTTGCTGGCGCCCTTCTGCCTGGTCAACGGTCTGCTGTTCCCGCTGGGGTGCCGGGTGGCGGGCGAGTCGGAGGCGTCGCAGGGCGTGGGCGTGGGTCGTGTGTACCTGGCCGAGGCGGCGGGTGCGGCGGCGGGGGGTGCGTGCTTCAGCTTCGTGCTCGTGCACTGGCTGGGGCCGGTGACGATCGCGGTCGTGCTGGCAGGGGTGTGGTGTGTGGGGGCGGCGGCGCTCGCGGCGACGCGCTGGCAGGGCGGTGGGGCAAAGGCGGTGGCTGGCGTCGCAGCGTGTGGGCTGGCGCTCGCCGCGGCCGCTGCGGGCGCGGGCGCGCCTGCGGCGTGGGCGCGCCGCATCGACCGCGCCTACTGGCGGCCCCTGGAGCTCGTGAGCGCGGTCGACTCCCGCTACGGCCGCCTCGCCGTCGTCGGCCAGCCGACCGAGGGCGGACAGCGCAGCCTCTATCGCAACGGCACCCTCGCATTCAGCTACCCCGACCCGCCCGCAGCGGAGAGCCTGGTTCACCTGCCCATGCTCCAGCACCCGGGGCCGCGGCGGGTGCTCCTGCTGGGCGGCGGGCTCGGCGGCGCGGTCGAGGAAGTGCTCGAGCACCCGTCGGTCGAGACGGTGACGGTGGTCGAGCTGGACCCGATGGCGGTGCGGCTGGTGCGGGACCACTTCCCTGCGGCAGCGGGCCGGGTGCTCGGGGAGCGGCGGGTGGAGCTGGTGTTGCGGGACGGCCGGCGGTTCCTGAAGCGGACCGATCGGCGCTACGACGTGGTGCTCGTGGCGCAGGGGCCGCCGAGCACGGCGCAGGCGAACCGCTACTACACCCGCGAGTGCTTCGCCGAGGCGGCGCGGGTGCTCGCCGCGGGCGGGGTGTTCGCCTTCCGCGCCGCGGGCGGCCACAACTACATCCCCGACGAGAACCGCCGCCTGCTCGCCAGCCTCCACCGCACGCTCGCCGGGGTCTTCCCCCACGTCGTCGTCTTCCCAGGCCCCCAGTGCACGTTCCTGGCCTCCGCGCGCGAGGGGATGCCCGGCTACCGGCTCGACGTGCTGGCCGAGCGGCTCGCCGAGCGCGGGATCGCGACGGCGTACGTCGATCCCGTCGGCTGGGAGGCCGCGCTGGTGGGCGGGCGGCTCGAGGAGCTCGACGAGGCGCTGCGGACCCCAGCCGCGGTGAACCGCGACCTGGCGCCGCGCTGCTACTACTTCGAGGCCCAGCGCTGGGGCGCCGTGCAGCGGGCGCGCGGCTCGGCCGCGCGGGTCGGGTGGCTCGACCTGGGAGGGCTGCTCGCCTGGCTCGATCGCCGCCCGTGGGTAGCGGTGGTCGCGGTGCTGGCGGTGGTGGGGGTCGTGTCGTCGGCCGTGCCGGTGGTGCGCGGGCGCGGGCGCGACGCGGCGCTGAGCTTCGCCGTGGCGTCGTCGGGGGTGGTCGAGATGGCGGTCGAGCTCGTCGTCCTGCTCGCGTTCCAGGTGGCGTATGGCTATGTGTACCAGTATCTTGGGGTTTTGATGGCGTCGTTCATGGTGGGGCTGGCGCTGGGTGCGTGGGCGTCGAGCCGCTGGGTGGCCCAGGGGCGCGCGACGTGGCGGCGGATGGTGTGTGCGCAGTGCTGCATGTGTGCGTATCCCCTGGTGTTGCTGGGGTTCGTGTGGCTGGCGGGTGAGGGGGGTGGGTGGGTGGGCCCGCTCTTCGCGGGGGTGTCGTTCACGGGGATGGCGCTGGTGGCAGGGCTGGTGGGTGGTCTTCAGTTCCCGGTGGCTGCGGCACTGCACTCGCGCGGGGGTGGGTCGGCGGGCGGTCTCTACGCGCTCGATCTGTTCGGCGCGTGCCTGGGGGCGCTGGCCGTAAGTGCAGTGTTGGTGCCGACTTTCGGCATGGTGTGGGTGTGCGTGCTGCTCGGTGCCCTCGGCGGGCTGGGTCTGTTGGGTGTGATGGCCGCGGTGGTGTGGGGGGAGCGAAAAAGCGGTTGACTCGCGCGGGTCGGGGCGGTACCATGGCGGGGCGAGTGGGGTCGTGTGCGGGGTGCTGCGTGGGCATTCCGTGTGTAAGTGCAGCGCATAGTGCTTTTCAGGGCGACACGGATGGCGGAGAAAGTGTCGATCCGCAAGACTCGGCGGCTGCGGACGCTGCTCGCCAAGCTCTACAAGCTGCCGGAGCCGGCCGAGCCGAAGGACTCCCACCTCGATCGCATCGTGATGGCCGTGCTGTGGCACGACGTGCCGCCGTCGCGGGCGCGGGTGGCGTATGTGAACCTGACCGAGGAGTTCGTGGACTGGAACGAGCTGCGGGTGACGGTGACGACGGAGGTGGCCGGGATCCTGGAGTCGTGCGGTCTGCCGGGTCGGAAGGGTGCGATCCTCAAGCGGATCCTGGCCCGCGCGGTCGAGGCGCTCTTCTCGTTCAACTTCGCGCAACTGGCCGAGCTGCCGCGCGAGCGGCTCAAGGCGTGGTTCGTCGGCATCGAGGGCGTGCCGCACCACGTCGCGGCCTATATCCTCTACACGGTCTACGGCTACGATCGCGTGCTCGTGGGCGAGGACATCGCGCGGGTGCTCCGTCGGCTCGGGCTGGTGAGCGAGACGGCGACGCCCAGGGCGATCGAGCCCGCACTCAACGCCGTCATCCCCGCCAGGGAAGCCGAGCGGATCTACCACGCGCTCTGGAAGCATGCGACCACCGTGTGCACGAAGCAGGACTTCGACTGCCGCGCCTGCCCGCTCCGCAAGGAGTGTGTGGCGGGCAAGCAGTTCATCGCCGAGATGGCCGCGGCCGCCAAGGCCGCCAGGCAGGCGGCCCGCAGGGAGGCCAGGGCCAAGGCCAGGGCCGCCGAGAAAAGGGCCGCTGCCCGCGAGAAGGCCGCGGTCAGGAAGAAGACGGAGGCCAGGAAGAAGGCCGCCGCCAAGAAGAAGGCAGCGGCCAAGAAGGCGGCCAAGCGGAAGGCCAAGCCCAAGGCCAAGGCGGGCGCGAAAGCCAAGACCAGGACCAAGGCCAAGGCGACGGCCAGGACGAAGACCAAGACCACGAAGAAAAAGACCCCCGCCCGCTCGAAGGCCGCCCGCAAGAAGCCCAGGCGCTGAGACGCCCCCCCATCCACCGTTGCGCCGCCGTCAGAGGATCAGCATGGCATCGCCGTAGCTGTAGAAGCGGTAGCGCTGCCGGATGGCCTCGCGGTAGGCGGCGAGGAGGGTCTCGCGGCCGGCGAGAGCGGCGACGAGCATGAGGAGGGTCGAGCGCGGCAGGGGGAAGTTGGTGATGAGCGCGTCGGTGAGGCGGAAGTCGAAGCCTGGGACGATGAACAGGTCGGTCCAGCCGGAGAGGGGTCCCGCTGCCTCGGCGCGTGCGGCGGCCTCGAGCACGCGGGTGGCGGTGGTGCCGACGGCGACGACGCGTCGGCCGGCCGCGCGGGTCGCGTCGACGGCCTCGACGGCCTCGGGCGGCAGGCGGAACCACTCGGCGTGCATGTCGTGGTCCTCGACGCGCTCGGCGGTCACCGGCTTGAAGGTGCCGAGCCCGACGTGGAGGGTGACGGTCGTGCGGCGGACGCCCCTGGCGTCGAGCGCGGCGAGCACGTCGGGGGTGAAGTGGAGGCCCGCCGTCGGCGCGGCGATGGCGCCCGACTGGCGCGCGTAGACGGTCTGGTAGCGGGCGAGGTCGGCCTCGCGGTCGGGGTCGTGGTCCTTGGGCCGCTTGATGTAGGGCGGGAGCGGCGCGCGGCCGACCCGCCCGAGCGCGGCCAGCAGCGCGCCGGCCTCGAGCCCGAATGAGACGAGCGCCTCGCCCGCATCCGTCCTGCCCCGGTAGACGCAGCGGAGCGCGCCGCCCTCGACGTCGAAGGCCTCGCCCTCGCGCAGACGGCCGCGGCACTTCACCATCGCCCGCCACGCGGTCCCCTCCGCCGGCGCGACGAGCAGCAGCTCGACCCGGCCGCCCGTCGAGCGGTGGCCGACGAGGCGGGCCGGGATCACCTTCGTGTCGTTGAGCACCAGCAGATCGCCAGGCTCGAGGTAGCCCACGACGTCGCGGAAGCGCCGATGCTCGATGGCGCCGCTCTCGCGATGGAGCACGAGCAGGCGGGACTCGTCGCGGCGCGGCGACGGGTGCTGCGCGATCAGCTCCTTGGGGAGGTGGTAGTCGAAATCGTCGGTCCGCACGGGTCGCTCCGGGCTGCTCGCGGTGGCTCGCAGCGGCTCGGCGGGGGCCTCGCCCTCCCGCCGCGCCGCGTGGGAGGTCAACAGATCCTTGGGAGCTGGGCGCCGTAGGGCGGCTCGACGACGCGGCGTCCGCCGATGACCGTGCGCAGCGTGACGCGGCTGCGGGTCCCGTCGGTCACCCGGCCGATGACGGCTGCGGCGCGTCCCAGCGGGTGCGCCCGCATCGCCGCCAGCACCCGTGAGGCGACGGCGTCGTCGCACACGACGACCGCCTTGCCCTCGTTGGCGACGTAGAGCGGGTCGAGGCCGAGCAGCTCGCAGGCGCCGCGCACGGCGCCGCGGACGGGCAGCGCTGCCTCGTCGAGCTCGATGTCACGGCCTGCGCCCTCCGCCAGCTCGCAGACCACCATCCCCACGCCGCCGCGGGTCGCGTCGCGCATGGCGTGCGCGCCGTCGCCGCCGGCGCCGAGGATCGCCTCGACGAGCCCGTTGAGCGGCGCGTCGTCGCTCGCCACCGGCGAGGCGAAGGCCAGGCCCTCGCGCTCGCTGAGGATCGCGACCCCGTGGTCGCCGATGGGGCCGTTGACCAGCACCGCGTCGCCCGCCTCGATGCGC
>CBFDBL010000342.1:0-6888 GCA_965603035.1 uncultured bacterium | reverse complement strand
GACTCCTCGTCCCGTGACAAGACCAGTCAACTTGAGTTTACGTAAGTGTGAGATCTCTCGCTGCCGAGGCTGGAGGGACGGCGACTTCCGTGCCGATGCAGTGGCATCGGGGCGAACGCGTTGCCTTCTCCCTCTTTTTCCCTCTTCCTCTACCCAGAGCCCGCTCGCGCCCGTCAGGGAACGAACTGCACGTTCGCGACCCAGATCGTGCCTTTGCCCTGGGTCTTGGAGGCGGTGCCGTGGAGGCCGATGGCGACCCGGCCCACGTCGTTGAGGTCGAGGCGGTCGTTGTCGTCCTGGGACCAGCCGCCGCGCTGGAAGCGGTCGAACGGGACGGTCACGGTCCTCCATTCGCCCGAGACCTGCGGAGGAGGGTCGGCGTAGTACTGGGTGCCGTCGCGCTCGATGAGCATGACGAGCAGGCCGTCGATGCCCTCAGGCAGGGCGCCCTTGCAGGCGAAGCGCAGGGCCTTGTAGCCCTCGAGCTCGATCTCGCCGAGCTGGACGCTCGGGACGACGTACATGTGGCGTCCGCCGGGGAAGGCGTAGTCGAGCCGCATGGAGGGCTTGCCGCCGGGGGCTTCGGGCGGGGTCGAGAGCTTCGCGGTGGCGGCGCGGTCGTGGCTGACGCTCCAGTCGCCTGGCCCGTCGTTGGTGACCTTCAGGGCCTGGGTGGGGCGGTAGGGCTCGCTGGTGAGGACGGCGCTGCCCAGGATCAGTTGTCCTCTCGCCCGCCCGTCGAAGGCGAGACAAAGCCAGAGCTTCCCCACTTGCTCCCAGCGGAGGTCCTGGTCGTCGTCCTGTGCAAAGGCGGCTCGTCGGAACGACGCCAGCGGCAGACGGGCCTCCGTGAGCTCGCCGGTCTGCATCGGGGCGGGGCTGACTCGGAACCAGGCGCCGCCGTCCTTCTCGAACGCGATGAGCGCCAGCCGCGGGGCGTCGCCCTGGGTCATGTGCACGGTGCAGTGCACCGATAGAGCCTTGACCTCCGACGGCGGCTGGCGCAGCGGCGCCTCCAGTGCGAGCAGGCGCCGCTCCTCTCCTGCTTTCGTGAAGTTCACGCTCAGGAATGCTGGGTGCCCCGCGGTCGCCGCCGTGTGTATCGCGCTCGCCTCGATCCCTGGGAGCGGCGCCAGCTCGAGGCCGGCGATGCCGTTGGCGCCGGCGCCGATGGGCACGACGGTGGCCGCCGCACCCGAGCGCGCGAGCGACGCCGAGAGCAGGAGAACCAGCGTGGACGCGCGTCGTCCGGTCATGTCGTCACTCCTTGACTGCGGAATTCGTCAGCTCGACGTTGTCGAGATGCCACACGGTGCGCTCGGTGGCCGTGCTGCTCCAGCCGAGCCAGGTGAGGGTCCTCCAGCCCTCGCTGTGGACTGGGAGCCTGGCGAAGCGCTTCGGCTCCTGGCCCGGGAGGGTCAGTACGAGGTCCCAGGTGCCAGCCGCCTTGCTGCCGAGGCCGGCGGCGATCTCGACGTGGAGCCACTGGCCGACGGGCAGGTCCATCACGGGCTTGCCGTCGGCGAGCAGCTTGCCATCGCGCACGGCGATGGTGGGGCCGACGCGGTAGGGCTGATGGCTGTCGCGCCACTCGTGGTACATCGACGTGTTGGCAGCCACCCGCAGGTCGAAGGCGCAGCGGGCGATGCCGTCGGTGTGGGCGGGCTGGAAGTAGAAGTGGGGGTCGTAGTCGTGCTGGAGGCCTGGGGCGTCGGCGATCGCGAGGCAGCGCTTGCCCGCGGCGGCCAGCTTGTCCGTCACGCCGATGACGTCGCCCTTCTTCTCGGTGTAGACCTTCGCATCGGGCGGCTCGGCGCCGGTGGGCAGCAGCTCGAAGCCCTCGCGGAACGTCAGCGGCGGCGGGGGCGGCGGCGGTGGAGCGAACTCGACCTCGGGCCACTCGACATCGTTGGCGAGCTTCACCCAGGCGGGGTCGCCGTAGACGCCGGCCTTGGTGTAGTCGAAGGGCTTGAAGCCGATCTTCGCATGGGGCGAGCCGCGCTTGAAGCGGAAGTCACCGTTCTCGGGATCGACGAACATGGGGTCTGCGATGAGCGAGCCCTCGCCCCGCTTGCCGGTCTGCCACTGCTCGAGGGTCAGGTCGTTGAAGTGGATGGGCTTGCCGCTCTTCCAGTAGAGGTTGTGATGAAAGGTCACCTTGTCGTCGGTGGTGGGTCGGCTGAAGAGGGGGCTGTCGCTCCAGAGCACGATGTTGCGGGTGAAGAAGAACGAGTTGTGGGGCTCTCGGCGCGAGCGCTGGACCTGGCCGTCCATCGAGTAGGCCAGGATGTTGTTGCGGATGATGTTGTCGCGGCCGTAGTGCTGGTGGAAGGTGGCGGTCTTGACGTGGTGGACGAGGTTGTTCTCCATGACGATGTCGCTGCTGCCCTCGTCGGTGTAGAGGCCCCATCCGCCGCGTCCGTAGTGGTCGTAGCTGTAGACGTGGTGGATGTGGTTGTTGCTGACGGTCGTGCCCTTGCTCGGCCCGAGGGTGTAGACGGCGCCCATGTCGGAGAGCACGCCCCAGCCCGTGTGGTGGAGGTGATTGAAGTCGATGGTGTTGCGCTTGGCGACGCTGGGCCGATAGCCCCATCGCCACCCGACGCTGACGGTGGAGTAGCGGAAGTCGGAGATGTCGTTGTGGGTCACGGTGTTGTCGGGGCTGTGGCCGATCCACACGCCGATGGCTCCGCAGAAGGTGCGGGCGCCCGTTCGGATGATGCAGTTGTGCACGGTGCAGTGGCTCGTCAGGTCGTCGGCGGCCGGAGTGTCGTTGCGCCAGCCCTCGCCGATCTTCACGCCGCCGGCGCCCAGGTCGTGGATGTAGCAGCGCTCGAGCCGAACGTGCTTGCAGCCGCGGCGCAGCCAGACGCCGTAGACCCCGATGTGGGCGATCTCGCAGTCCTCGAGGGCCACGTGCCGCGCCCCGTCGGCCATGACCACGGCGGGGAGGGTCACCGAGGCCTGTCCGTCGCTGTGGCCCTCGGGGGGCAGGGTGTACTGGCCGTGCTTGAACGCCAGGCCCTTGAGCGTCACGTGCTCGACGTAGAGGCCGAGGCTCGGCTCGCCGACGAAGCGCACGAAGGTGTCGAGCACGGGCGCCCAGGCCTCGGCCTTCGCCATATCCTGGCCGCCCAGCGGCTTGTAGGCGAGCGTGCCGTCGCGGTCGAGGAACCACTCGCCCGGCTCGTCGAGCGCCGCGCGGACGTTCTCGAGATGATAGCGCTGGCGGTTGCGCCAGCGCATGATGGGCCAGCGGGCGTTGCCGGTCAGGACGACGCGATGCGTCTTCGGATCGACGTCGGCGATGCGGTGGCGGCCGATCTCCCACGAGTGATAGAGCGTCAGCTCGACGTCGGTGAGCCGGTCCTTGGGGATGTCGAGCAGCGGCTGGATGTCGGCCGCCTCGGCGATGAAGGCGCGGTTGCCCAGAGCCGCGGGCTTGCCCGTGAGCGGGTCGATGCCGTGGCTGACCTTGCGGACCGTGTAGTGGTAGAACTTGTCGGGCTCTCGGGCGCGGACCGCCCGCTTCCCGTCGACCCAGAGCTGGTCGAACACCCATTCCCCCGCGGCCACGTCGGGGATCTGGGTCGTCCAGAGGCCGTCCTTGCCCTGCTTCCACCCCGAGATGCGGCGGCCGCCGGTGAAGACGGGCTTCGCGCCTTTCGCGGCCTGGTAGACGATGGGCGCCTCCGCCGTGCCGCTGTCCTCGGGCGTCAGCACCAGGGTCTCCGTGAGGGGATAGACGCCGTCGGCGACGAGGACGCGGACGGGCTGCCCGAGGGGGTTCTGGCGCTTGAGGGCGCGGATGCGGTCGCGCGCGCTCTGGAGCGAGGTCAGGGGGCCGTCGGGGGCGACGTGGAGGACGAGGGGGCGCTTGTCGGGACGGCGGGATGCGCAGGCTGGGAGGAAGGCGAAGAGGCAGAGAAGACCGACGGCTCTGCGAGCCGCCGAGTGGAGATCCCTCGGCTTCGCGCTGCTCCGCTCGGGATGACCCTGTGGGGTGGGTGGCATGTGGGCTCCTATCCGTTGCTGGCGAGGGTGACATCGCCGGTCACTTGCGCGTGTTCCTCACGGAAGGGGGGAGAAGGACGGCGTGCCATCGGCCGCGATCTCGAGCGTGCCTACGGTCACGCGGCGGTCCATCTCCCCGCGGTCGGGCAGCCTGCGTTCGTCCGTGCGGCCGATGCGGGTGGGCACCCAGAGGCCGAGGCGCACCGGGTAGCTCCCGCCCCGGGCCGACTCGGGCACGTCGAAGAGGCAGCCGCACGCGACGACGCCCGGCTTCCCGAGCTGTCGCCAGTCCACGTCGGCGTCGGGAAGGGCCTGAAAGGCGATCTTCGACCCCCGATCGAGGTGGCAGAAGGGCCTGGCGCCCGCCGGCTGGCGCAGGTGCACCGTCCAGGTGCACGGGAGGAGCCACTTGCCCCCTCGGCGAGACAGCTTGCCGACCGCGACGCCGTAGTCGCCGGTGACGGCCAGGCTCCCGAGGCGGTAGCGGCGCTCGCCGTCGCCGTCGGGCAGAGGGAGGGCGATCCGCGGAGTGCCCGTCGCCGTGCCGACGGAGACCCAGAGGCCGTAGTCGCCCGGCTTCAGATAGAAGGGCAGTGTGAACGCTGCGTCGTGCGATCGGGCTTCCGCTTTGCCCGGCGCTCCGACGGGCAGCGATCGCACGTCGAGGCCCTGGTCGACGAAGACGGCGGCGATGCCGCCCTTGGCGTCTTTCAGGGTCACGGCCACGCGACCGCCGGGCAGGCAGGGGGCGACGCCGGCGTTCCGCCACGTTGCGGCGAAGCGCCAGGCCGACTGGGCGCGAGCGACCCGCGGCCACGTGGCCTCGACGAGCTGGAGGCGGTAGCCGAGACGCAGGTTGATGCGGCGGACAAGCTCGCGGTTCGCGTCGAGGAACTCTCGGGGCCACCAGTGGATCGACGCGTAGCTCGCGTGGTAGTCCTCGACGGCCTGGAGGTAGAGCCGGCCGTCCCGCCAGTTGCCGCGTTGCTTCGAGCCGCCGTAGTGCTCGCTCTCGAGGACGACGGGCACGCGGGGCCAGAAGGGCTGCGCCATCTCGGCGTGGAAGTAGGCCCGCTTGCCCGGCTGCACGAGGATGCTGTCGTCGCGGAGGGTCATGCCCTTCTCGCGGGCGTAGTCGATGGTCTCCTGCCCGCCGCCCTGGCTCACGAAGTCGTCGTTGATCGCCAGGAGCGTCCGCTTGAAGTGCCTGGCGTGCAGGTCGATGTGCTTGCGGCGGGTGGCGGGCGAGACCTGGAGCCTCGAGCTCGCGTACGTGTGGCCTTCGCCCCACACGCCGTAGGAGCCGACGTCGATGAAGGCCACCTCGGCCCTGCCGTCGTAGCGGGCCGCGAGGGCGGCGAGGAAGCGGTCGAGCTTGTCGAGGAACACCGGGTCGTCGTAGGCCGGCTCCCAGTAGGGGCCGTCCTTCTCCACGCCCTTGCCGGGGCGGAAGTCCACGCCCTTGGCTCCCGCCTTCTGCACCCACTCGGGGGTGGCGTAGCGCAGGAACGACTCGCAGCACGAGATGCGCAGGGCGATCTGCTTGCCCTTGGCGACCCAGCGCTGGGCGGGGCCGTCGAGCACTGCCCAGTGGAACTTGCCCTCCTCGGGCTCCAGGTACGACCAGGCGAGCCGCAGGTAGATGACCGTGAGGCCCGGCCAGTCGTCGAGGGTGTCGGAGGGCTCGAGCCGCGAGCCGTAGTGCCGCACTACGTTGTCGTAATGGTGGAACACCCAGCCCATGCCCGGATTGCACAGGGCGGCACCCGTGTCCCTTGGGCGGACCGTCGTGTGCTCCGGGGCGTCGGCGGCGAGCGCGAGCACGGGAAGAGCGCAGAGGGCAGCGATCAGCCAACTGGTCATGTCGTGAATCCCCGCCTGTCATCTGGAGCCGATGCGCAGCACCGAGAGGCCCCGCCAGCCCGCGCCGCCGGGGTAGGCGAAGCCGCCTTCCTCGGTCGGCTCGGCGTGGACGAGCCAGCGGGAATTATGGCAGTTGAGGCCGACGAGGGCAACGCGCTCGCAGTTGACGAGCTTCACCAGGTGCGGCTGCTCCTGCCGCCAGCAGGTGAACACGGTGCCGTAGAGGGCGACGTCGGTGCTGTCCTCGACGAGCAGCGCAAGGGGCGACTGCTCGGTCTGCGCCGTGACGAAGGTGTAGCGCTGGGCGCCGCTCAGGCGGCAGGCCACCTCGGTGTAGTGCTCGAAGGGCGTGTTGTAGAACCACGCGGGGCCGCGCGAGGCGCCGAGCAGGCCGAGCGGGCCGGTGCCGGGGCACCACAGGTTCTCGAAGGTGCCGCCGCCGCTGCCGAGCAGGCGCAGCGCGCACGCCACCCCCTGCCTGGCGTGCGGCTGGATGTGGACGTCCCACATGCCCGAGCGGGCGCCGACCCGCCAGTCCACCATCACGGCGCCCGGGTTGCCCTCGCCGGCCGTGACGCGCAGGTCGGCGAGCGTGGTCGTGCCGTCGGCGTCGTCGGGGGTGAGGACGACGGGCTTGAGGCGGCGGCCGTCGCCGAAGCCGGGCGCGCCGTCGGCGAGGCGGATCTCGGCGAGGCCCTCGCCGATGAGGCGCGTGTCGGCGCGCAGGCGGAGCGTGCCGCTCACCAGGTAGCGGCCGAAGGGGAGGAAGACGGTGCGATGGCTGTCGATGGCCTTCTGGAGGGCCTCGGTGTCGTCGGTCTCGCCGTCGCCGACGGCGCCGCGGTCGAGCGCGTTGACGATGGAGGCGTCGTCGAGCGACGGCCTGGGGCGTAGCGGCAGCGCCGTGAAGCGAGCGGGCGTGGTCGTGCCCGCGTCGAGAGGCACGCTGTCGGCGATGCCGCGGCCTCGGAACCAGGCGCCGACGCGGACGAGGCCCCGCCGGTCGCCCGC
>CBFDBL010000341.1:0-6908 GCA_965603035.1 uncultured bacterium | reverse complement strand
TAGATCTGCCGGTGGAAGTGCTCGATGAACCCGCCGAAGAGCATCGGGCTGTAGGGTTGCGACGGGGCGGCGATGTCGATCGTGACGACCGCGTGTGGCCGGTCCGACGGACGCGGCTGGGCGTCGCCCGCCGTCACGAATGTCGATGCGATGGCGATCAACGTAACGCCGTAGAGAAGCACCAGTGTGGTATTCATGCGCGACAGTATCCCGGATTCCCCAGGCGAAGGCCAGCCCGGATCTTGCAGGGGAGTCAGGGCTGGGATGCAGGGGTCTCGTTCCCGTCGTCGAGGTCTTCCGCTGGCGGGCTGAGGCGCGCTTGACAGCGCGGGCGGTTTGTGGTTACGAAGAGGCGGAGGCGGCCATCTCGATGGGAGAGAGCGTGGTCCCAGGGCAGGCCATCGATCCCGCGGCGGCGATGACGCGCGCGCTCGAGTTGGCCGAGCAAGGGCGCGGCTGCGTCGAGCCCAACCCCATGGTCGGCGCGGTGGTGGTGCGCGAGGGCCGGATCGCCGGCGAGGGCTGGCACGAGCGGTTCGGCGAGGCCCACGCCGAGGTCAACGCCATCGCCGCGGCCGGCGGCCCGGCGGCCTGCCGCGGCGCCACCCTCTACGTGACCCTCGAGCCCTGCTCCCACCACGGCAAGACCCCGCCCTGCGCCGACGCCGTCGTCGCGGCGGGCCTCGCGAAGGTGCTCGTCGCGATGGTCGACCCCTTCCCGGCGAGCCAGGGCCGCGGCATCGAGCGGCTGCGGGCGGCGGGCATCGCGGTCGAGGTGGGCCTGCTCGAGGCCGAGGCCCGGCGCCTCAACGCCCCCTTCATCAAGCTCGTGACCGAGGGCCGCCCCTTCCTCATCGCCAAGTGGGCCATGAGCCTCGACGGCAAGATCGCCACCCGCACGGGCGACAGCCGCTGGGTCTCCTCCCCCGTCTCGCGCCGGCTCGTGCACGAGATACGGGGCCGGGTGGACGCGGTCCTGGTCGGCATCAGCACCGCGCTTGCCGACGACCCGCTCCTCACCGCACGGCCCCCAGGCCCCCGCACGGCGACCCGCATCGTGGCCGACAGCCGCGCCCGCCTCTCGCCCGCGAGCCAGCTCGTCGCCACGGCACGCGACGTGCCCCTCCTCCTCGCCACCACCGACGCCGCGCCCGACGCGCGCTGCAACACCCTCGCGCGCGCCGGCGTCGAGATCCTCCGCCTGCCCGCCAACGAGCAAGGCCGCACAGACCTCCGCGCGCTCCTCGACGAGCTCGGCCGACGACGCATGACCAACGTGCTGATGGAGGGCGGCGGCGAGCTCTTCGCCTCCGCTCTCGCCGCCGGGCTCGTCGACAAGCTCATGGTCTTCGTCGCGCCCAAGCTCATCGGCGGGCGCGACGCCCCCTCCCCCGTCGCCGGCGGCGGCATCGCCCGCATGGCCGACGCCCTCGAGGCCCGCGACTGGTCCCTCCGCCGCCTCGGCGTCGACGCCCTCATCCAGGCCTGGCTCTAGCCCGTAGCGTAAGCCTCCCGCTTCCAACGCGCACGTAGCGTAAGCGTCCCGCTTGCGAGGGACACGTAGAAGGGGTACGACAAGCGAGAGGCTCGTCGCCACGCTCCGGCCCCCGCTCGTCCCTCCGCTCCGCGGGGGGACGGGATCTCCGCGGCTCCGCGGCTCCGCCGGAGCACGCCGTCGCCCGCGAGGGCACCGCAGCGGGCCGAGGGCACCGTCAGGCCCCCGCGCGACGACGGGGTCTGCTGGCCCGTCGTGCCGCTGGAGCAGCGGCCGCGGCGTCTCCACCCGCCTCCGCCTGATGCTACGGCGGGCAGGCCGCTGGAGCATGGGGGCGAGTAGAGACCGCGGGATGGGGACATCCCGCCTACAGCGGTCCGGAAGCAGGGCCTGGCTGCCCCACGGGGCCCTACCTCGCCGCGCCCGTTGCAGAGCGCCCGGCCGCCGTGTAGAGTAGCGTGCAACAGAGCGCGGGAGCTGCCCGGTGGCTGAGCGACACTCCAGCACGGCCGACGCGACGCAGGGGCGTGCCCACGTGGGGCGCGCGGCCGCGGTGGCCTTCTGGCTGCTCAACGTGCCGCTGGGCATGTGGCTCGCACGCGGCTACTACCTGGCGACGGACCACTTGGCCACCGGCCTGGTCGGCCGGGCGATGAGCCTGTGGCTTCTCGCCGTGGGCGTCGTGGTGGTGCTGGCGCCGGGCCTGCTCGCCGTCTGGGCGCTGACCCGGGCGGGCCGGCCGGGCGCCGCGGCCGCCGGCGCGGCGGGCTGGTGCACGCTGACGCTGGCCCTGCTCGCGGCCGACGGCACCCTTTACCGCCTCATGCGGCTCCACCTCGCCGACCGCCGGACCCTCGCGGCGCTGCGCGAGCCGAGCGCGCTCGAGACGATCGGCATCACCGCGGCCACCGTGGCCTGGGCCGTCGCCGCGCTCGTGGCCCTGGCGTGCGCCGAGGCGCTCGCCCTGGCGGCCGCCTGGCTCGCCTCGCGGCGCTCCCGCGGGTTCGCGCGCCCGCGCGCGGCACTGGCGAAGCTCCCGCGCCTGGCGCGCCTCGCCGTCGCCGCCGCCCTCGTCGCTCCGCCGCTCGCCGCCGTGCTCGCCGACCCCCGCGGCCCCCTGCTCGAGCTCGGCCGCCACTTCCTCATCCCGCTCGCACTGCCCACGCGCATCCGCGGCGCCTCGCTCGCCCAGCTCAACGAGGCGCTCCGCCCCGTCGCCGCGGCACGACGGGGGCCGCCCGGCGGCCGCCCGCTCCCCACCGTCGCCGCCCGGGCCGCGCCGTCGCCCCGCGCGCGGGCCAGCATCGTGTTCCTCTGCATCGAGAGCCTGCGCGCCGACGCCGTCACGCCCCAGACCATGCCCCACCTCGCAGCCCTCGAGCGCGAGGCCGTCGTCGCACGCGCACACTACGCCGAGGGCAACACCACCTACCAGTGCGTCTTCGCCGCGCTCTCGGGCATGCACCCCCTGTGGTACGGCCGCGCCCGAGCCGAGCGCGCCAGGCCCGCCACCCTCGAAACCCTCCGCGACGCGGGCTACAGCCTCCACGCGCTCTCCTCCGCCGAGCTCGAGTGGGTCGGCATGCACCACACCGTCCTCCAGCGGCCCCTCTTCGCCACCTACGACCAGATCCTCGGCGACCCCGTCGAGGGCGACCGCCAGGTCTGCGAGCGCCTGCTCCGCATCGCCCGCGACGCCGACGGCCCCTTCCTCGCCTTCGCCATCCTCAACGCCACACACTTCCACTACTTCTACCCGCCCGACGCCGAGCACTTCCGCCCCGCCCGCGAGCCCGACTTCAACCCCCTCTTCCCCACCACCCTCGGCGACCGGCGCGACGAGCTGTGGAACCGCTACCGCAACGCCGCGCGATACGTCGATCGCCTCATCGGCCAGCTCGTCGCCGCCCTACGCCGCGACGGGCTCCTCGACAAGCTCATCCTCGTCGTCGCCGCCGACCACGGCGAGAGCCTGCTCGAGGACGGCCTGCTCTGCCACGCCAACTCCTTCCACGACGTCCAGATCCGCATCCCCTGTCTCGTCCGCTACCCCGGCGGCCGCGGCCGCGAGGTCGCCGGCCTCACCCAGGACGCCGACCTCTTCCCCTCGCTGTTCGCCGAGATGGGCCTCGACGACGCAGCGGCGGCGCTCCCAGGCTTCCGCACCCTCAGGCCCGAGCCCGACCAGACCCGCCCCTGGGCCGTCTGCGCCATGGCCGCGCCGCACACGCCGGTGGACTTCCTGCTCGTGACCGAGCGCCTGCGCTGCCGCTTCTGGCTCAACCCCTGGCCCGACGGCCGCCTGTTGCTCGAGGCCACCGAGCTCACGACCCGCTCGGGCGCCGCCATCGCGCCCGCCGCCGACACCGAGGCCGCCCGCCGCGTCGCCGACGCCCTCGCCGCCTGGCTCGACCGCCAGGGCCTCCGCGCAGGCCCCGCCCGCTGAACGCCAGCGGCGCAGCCCATCAGGCCCATCGCAGAGGTCTCTGGAGGCGGTCTGGGGGAGTCCTCTCTCCTGGAGAGGCCCCCCAGCATCCTACGTCCCGAAGCCCTTCCGCCTCTCCCACTGCGTGGGGTGGTCGAGGGGGTGCTCGCGGGCCGTGACGCTGCGAGACGGGTCACTCGTCGGCGCAGGGAGGTGGGTGAGGGATCAGCGGCCCAAGCAGGGCGATGAGTTCGGGGATGTGGACCGTCGCGACGCGCCAGATCAGCCGGTCCTCGATGTCGCCGTACTCGTGGGCGAGGACGTGGCGCTGAGCGATGATGGGCCGCCAGGGAATCTCGGGATGAGCGTCCCGGAAGGCCTTCGAGACGCTTCGGGCCGCCTCGCCGATGATCTCGACGTGACGCTCCACGGCGCCACGCAGCATGCGATCCTGCACGTAGTCGTCGAAGGACCGCCCCGACACAAACTGCACCACCGCCTTCGCCGCGTCCAGCATGTCCCACAGGAACGATGCGTCGCGGTTGTCAGGCGGCATAGATGATCTCCCGCGTCGTCAGGATCTCGTGGCGGCGGAAGGGGTTGCGCAGCCCGCCCCTCGATACGAGGTCGACCTCGCGCCCGAAGATGGCCTTGAGCTCATCGATCATGTCGACCCAGTCGTACAGGCTCCACGGAGCATCGGGCGCAAGGGTGACGAGCACGTCGATGTCGCTGTCGGGCCGGAAGTCGTCGCGCAGCACCGAGCCGAAGAGCGCCAACTCGACGATACGCCATTTCCGGCAGTAGGCCGCGATCTGGTGGTTGGGCACGGTGATCTTCGGTGTGGCCACGGGTAGCCCCTCACCGGGGTCGCAGGCCGGCTCACGACCAGTATATGGCCCGATCCGGAGCTTGTCAACACGGCGGCCTTCGGCGTGCAGGTATGCACGCCGAACTACCCGCCGAACCCGGTCCGCCTCTCCCACTGCGTGGGGTGGTCGAGGGGGTGCTCGCGGGCCGCGACGCTGCGGGCGATGCGGCGGAGGCCTTCGTCGAGGGAGGTCGCGGGCGGGCCGAGCAGGCGAGCCATCGCGTCGGCCTTGCCGAGCGCCGCGATGCCGGTGGGCTCGCCGGTGAAGATGGGCTCGATGCCCATCAGCTCGCCGAGCCGCTCGGCCATGGCGCGGACCGAGACCTTCTCGGTGCCCGTGAGGTTCAGGACCTTGGGCGGGACGGCGGCCAGCTCCCACGAGGCGATCATCTTGTCCATCAGGTCGTCGAGCCAGATGACGTTCACCCAGGCGGTGGTGAGGTCTATTGGCTCGCCGTCGCGGATCTGCCGGGCGACGTCGGTCGGTACCCCGAACTCCTCGTGATAGCCGTAGAAGATGCGGTGGACGACCGCGGGCGTGCCGTTGCGGCGCGAGAAGTAATCCACCATCCACTCGCCGCCGAGGCGGGTCATCGCGTAGAGGCTCGGTGGCAGCGGCGCGGTCGTCTCGTCGGCGCCGTCGGCGCTGTCGGCATAGACGTTGCCGCTCGATGCGAACAGGAAGGCCTTCGTCGGCGCGAAGTGCTCCATCGCGCGGCCCACGGCGCGGACGTTGATCTCGCAGGTCGCCTCGACGTCGTCCTCGGACCCGAACTTCAGCGCGGCCTCGTGGAAGACGACGTCGTAGTCGTTGGGGATGCCCTGGAAGGCGTCGGGCGCGGTGACGTCGGTGGCGAAGCACCGCACGCCGAGGCCTTCGAGCGCCTCGCGCTGCTCTGGCCGCCCGAATCGGGCGACGGCGTGCACCTCGTTGCCAAGGCCCACGATCTTCGGCACCAGGTGCTTGCCGATCTTCCCCGTACCGCCCACCACCATCACGCGCTTGCCCGTCACGGCGCAGTCCCCCTGCCGCAGTGGAGCCGTCCCATGCCTCAGGCACGATGGTAGGGGCGCAGCGTCGGGGCGTCAAGCGTGGTGGGAGGCCGGCTAGGGCGCCGGCGGGGCGGGGTAGTAGACCTCGACGACGCGCGCCGCGGGCCGCGGTGCCGGGGCGACGCTGCGCGCGACGATACGCGGCGCGGAGCGGGGCGCGCGGCGGGTGTGGCGCTCGCCGTCGGCCGATGTCCACACCAGCGCGGCAGCCACGAGCAGCAGCCAGCGCGGCGGGCGCGTCTGTCCGGGGCGCTCCACGGCATAAGTCCTTGCTCGGTTTGCAGATCGGGCGATGGGGCTCCCCTGCCGTCGCGAGCCCCGACCACTGGCAGACTACCCCCGCTCCGGCGCGGAGTCAAGGCGCCGCCGGCGGGCCTGCTGCGCACCCTCCCCTCATCATGACAGTCGCGCGGATCGCCAGGATCTTAAGCGGAATCTCGCGGCCAACGCCGTTGACAGCCGCCGCCCCGTGCGGTATACCCTCACGCCGGGAGCATCGCAGCGAGGAGCCAGGATGCTGGAGCGCGCGTTCTACGATCGCCCGGCGCTGGAGGTGGCGCGCGGGCTGATCGGCCTGACCCTGGTGCGCCGCTCGGCCGCGGGCGCGGTCGCGGGCCGCATCGTCGAGGCCGAGGCCTACATCGGCACCGAGGACCGCGCGTCCCACGCCTCCCGCGGCCAGACCCGCCGCAACGCCGCCATGTTCGGGCCGCCGGGGCACGCCTACGTCTACCTGGTCTACGGCATGCACTGGTGCCTCAACCTGGTGACGGGGCCCGAGGGCCTCCCCGCCGCCGTGCTGCTGCGGGCCGTCGAGCCGCTCGAGGGCATCGAGCACATGCGGGAGCGCCGGACGAAGGCGCGCCGCGACGTGCAACTCACCAGCGGGCCCGGCCGCCTCTGCCAGGCCTTCGCCATTGACGGCACGATGGACGGCGCCGACCTGTGCGCGCCCGACGCCGAGCTGTTCGTCGAGGACCGCGGCCGCCGCGCCCGCACCATCGTCGCCACCCCGCGCGTGGGCGTGGACTATGCCGGCGAATGGGCCGCCAAGCCCTTCCGCC
>CBFDBL010000340.1:0-6915 GCA_965603035.1 uncultured bacterium | reverse complement strand
GGGGGGGCCACCAACACACTGTTTGGGGGGGGCTCCCCGGCTAGGGCTCCCCGGTGCCCGCCAAATGTTTTTGGTGGGTGCCACCCGGCCCGCTGTCATGTATGAGTTGGATTGCTCTCAGGAGGATGAAGCCGCGTGCCTGAGACCATGGGCTACGATGACGTTGTCGCCATGCTCTCTGCCGCCGCCGAGCAGATCCGGGCGAACAAGGATCGGCTGAGCAAGCTCGACTCGTTCGGCGGCGACGGCGACCACGGCATGACCATGGCCCGCGGCATGGCCCTCATCGAGCAGGCCGCCGCCGCCGACGGCTCGGGCACGCTCGAGGGGCTGCTCACGGGGGTCTCGTGGGCGATCATGGGCGTGGACGGCGGCGCCACCGGCCCGCTTCTGGGCATGCTCTTCCTGGGCATGTCCGAGGCCGTCGGGGGCAAGGACGCCCTCGACGCTGCCTCGGTCGCAACGATGTTCGAGGCGGGCCTCGCCGGCCTCCAGAAGCACACGAAGGCCCAGCCGGGCGACAAGACGATGATGGACGCGCTCGTGCCCGCCGTCGAGGCACTCCGCCAGGCGGCCGACCAGGGGGCCGACGTCGCCACCGCGCTCGCACGGGCCGCCGAGGCCGCCGACCGCGGCGCCCAGGCCACCACCGACATGCAGGCCCGCTTCGGGCGGGCCAGGAACCTCGGCGAAGCCAGCAAGGGCCACCCCGACCCCGGCGCCACCTCCATGGCCCTCCTCTTCCAGAGCTTCGCCCAAGCCGTAAGGAGTGCGTGATGCGACGCTGCGCGCTGCTCGTCTGTCTGCTGGCCGCCGCCACGGCGCCCGCCCGCGAGGCGACCTTCAAGAAGATCGTCCTCGACAAGGCCTTCCGCGCCGAGGGCGTCGCCACCGGCGACGTCAACCACGACGGCAAGCTCGACGTCCTGACCGGCGAGGTCTGGTACGCCGCGCCCGACTGGCAGATGCACGAGCTCGCCAAGCCAGGCACCTACCAGCCCAAGGGCTACAGCCAGTGCTTCAACAACTGGGCGGCCGACGTCAACGGCGACGGCTGGATCGACTCCGTCCTCGTGAAGTGGCCGGGCAAGGAGTGCGTGTGGCGCGAGAACCCGCAGGGCAAGCCCGGCCACTGGAAGGAGCACGTCATCGCCAAGGCGTTCAGCGGCGAGACGCCCCTCTTCGCCGACCTGCTCGGTACGGGCAAGCGGGTGCTCGTCGGCGGCATCCTGCCCGAGCAGTACGTCGCCTGGCTCTCGAAGCCCGCCGACGCGACCCAGCTCTGGCGGATCCACCGCGTGAGCACGCCCAAGAACCCCAGCGCCATCCGCTACACCCACGGCTACGGCGTCGGCGACGTCAACCGCGACGGCCGCAACGACATCCTCTGCACCCGCGGCTGGTGGGAGGCGCCCGAGGACAGGACCAAGGAGCCCTGGACTTTCCACCCCGTGAAGCTCGGCGAGCACTGCGCCGACATGCTCGTCTACGACATCGACGCCGACGGCGACAGCGACGTCATCACCAGCTCCGCCCACCGCTACGGCATCTGGTGGCACGAGCAGGTCGCACCTGGCAAGTTCCAGACCAAGGAGATCTTCAAGAAATACTCCCAGGCCCACGCCTTCATCCGCGCCGACCTCAACGGCGACGGCATCGCCGACCTCGTCACCGGCAAGCGCCACTTCGCACACGGCGGCAAGGACCCCGGCGGCAAGGACCCCGCCATGGTCTACTGGCTCGAAGTCCAGCGTCCCGCCAAGGGCAAGGTCGACTTCGTCCTCCACGAGGTGGACAACGACAGCGGCGTCGGCACCCAGTTCGAGGTGGCCGACGTGAACGGCGACGGCAAGCTCGACATCATCACGTCCAACAAGAAGGGCGTGTACCTCTTCATCCAGCAGTAACGGAAAGGGGGCTCCTATGCCCGACGCAGATGCTGGCAAGAAGCCGACGCGGGCGAAGAACTTCTCGGTGGACGTCCCGCAGGAGACGCCGGGCTGGTACCTCAAGGGCACGGCACACCTGACGTGGGGGATGAAGAACCGCCTCGCGCGCATCTTCAACCCCGTCAGCGGCAACGCCCTGATGCTGGCCTTCGACCACGGCTACATCATGGGCCCGACCTCGGGCATCGAGCGGATGGACCTGGCGATCCCGCCGCTGCTGCCCCACATCGACTGCCTCATGTGCACGCGCGGCGCGCTCAACACCTGCATCCCGCCCGAGGTCCGCAAGCCGGTGGTCCTGCGGTGCAGCACCGGCGCGACCATCCTCAAGGAGCTCAGCAACGAGCGCATCGGCGTCACGGTCGAGGACGCCCTGCGGATGAACGCCGCGGCGGTGACCACCCAGGTCTACATCGGCGGGCCCTTCGAGAAGGAGTCGCTCGAGAACCTCGCCTACCTCATCAACGAGGGCAACCGCTACGGCGTCGCCACCCTCGGCGTGACGGCGGTGGGCCGCGAGCTGGTGCGCGACGCCCGCTACCTGGGCCTCGCCTGCCGCGTCGTCGCCGAGCAGGGCGCCCACTTCGTCAAGACCTACTACTGCGAGCCGGGCTTCGACGAGGTCGTGGCCGGCACCCCGATCCCCATCGTCATCGCCGGCGGCAAGAAGATCCCCGAGCCCGACGCGCTCGAGATGGCCTACAAGGCCATCGACCAGGGCGCGCGCGGCGTCGACATGGGCCGCAACATCTTCCTGGCCGACGACCCCGCGGCCATGGCCCAGGCCGTCCGGGCCGTCGTCCACGAGGGCGAGAAGCCCGACAAGGCGCTCCAGATGTACCAGGACCTCAAGAGCCAGTGACCGCCTCGCCCCTTGCGCGGATCTCGCATCGCGCGTACGATCGGGCCGGATGCAGGGGAGCGGCGGTCCCAAAGCCGAAAGGAGTGGACGGATGAAGAATGTGTCGAGGCGCGGGCTGCTGGGCGGCTTCTGCGCCGGCGCGGCGGCGTCGCTATCGCTGCTCGACGCCGGCTGTGCCGAGGGCAAGAAGGTCGAGACCGACGCAGCGCCCGAGAAGCTGCGGGCCTTCACCAACGAGGAGTTCTACGACGCCGACGGCAAGCTCGACGCCGCCAAGGCCAAGGACGCCTACTACGAGCTCATGGCCTACCACGGCTTCCCCGTCTTCCCGCGGCTCAAGACCGACGACCTCTGGGTCCTCGACTTCGCCCTCGGCAAGTTCACCGAGGTCGGCATGGGCGGCATCTTCTACCTCAACGAGAAGGAGGACGACTACCTGCTCCACGACATCTGGCTGCTCCCAGGCCAGATGATCCCCGAGCACCAGCACGTGCAGTGGCAGGACGTCGCCCCCAAGATGGAGGGCTGGCTCGTCCGCCACGGCTCCGCCTGGTTCGGCAGCGAGGCCGAGCCGTCGGAGAACGCCGCGGAGATCATCCCCCCGACACACAAGGACATCGCCAAGGCCCGCCACATCATCCTCAAGAACCCAGGCGAGTGCGTCAAGCTCGGCAAGGCGGAATCCTGGCACTGGATGAAGGCCGGCCCCGAGGGCGCCATCGTCACCGAGGTCGCCACCTACCACGCCATGGAGGCCCTCCGCTTCCAGCACCCCGACATCAAGCTCTGAGCGCGAGCGACCCGCCAGCAACGCACGGGGCTCGGAGGCCATCGCCTCCGAGCCCCGTCGCTTTCCATCCCACCCGCGCGGGCGGGCCTATGGCAGCAGCACCTTCCGGAACTGCCTCCGGTCCCCCTCGTGCCGGCACCGCGGACAGCGCAGGCGCGAGAACAGCGTATCCCCACCCTGGCATTCCAGCCACTGCCACGTGCCGCCGGGCGGGCGGAGCAGCAGCGGGTCCTGCTCGCACTCGCGGGCCAGCGCCTTGTGGGCATCGGCCTGCCTGCGGCAGTCGGCCGCGCGGTCGGCGTACGGCGACCAGTTCACCTGGTAGGCCTCGAACAGGTGGCCGCAGGCCGGGCAGCGGAAGAAGGCCCGCTGGACCATCTGCCCCTCGGCGCAGGCAGGGCAGTCGGGCGAGCGGTTCGCGAGCGGCAGGCGCGCCTCCCGCCCGCACTGGTCGCACACCCACAGGGCGATCGGGTCGGGCGGCTCCGGCTCCGGCCCCGAGAGGAGCTGCGCGACGATGAGCGCCGCCGACGCGGCGATGAGCACCAGCGCGACGACGGCGATGGCAATCCGGCGTGGCTTCATCCGCGCGACGTCCCTCATCGCCTCCCCGCCCCTCTCATCCTCGCATGCCGCGGCGGGGCTGTCAACACTTGACAGGCGCGAGCGAAGCTGACACCATGCCGCCGTAGCCACTCCCGGACCCGCTCGAGGTGATCGCTGCGATGAAACGCCCGATCCGGCTCGCCGCCACGGCCTGCCTGACGTGTCTTGCGTCCGCATTCGCAGGCCCGCGTTGGCCTTGCGCCACCTACGCGTGGCGGCCCGACGATGCCCCGACCGGCGAGCACGCGCCGAAGCTCGTGGCGTTCCTGAAAGGCCACGCCCTCCGCTTCGACAGCACTCGCCAGACCCGCCTCGACCTCAGCAAGAGCAAGGGGTATCTCACCGTCTACAGGGACTACCCGCTGACCCTCGACGTCGTCGTGCAACTCGACCGCGCCCCGAGGAGCAAGTCGGCCATCCTCTCGAAGTGGCACTGCGTGGACGGCGGCCGCTCTTTCGAGCTGGGCGTCCATCCGAGCCGTCAGCTCTTCTTCGCAGTCAGCGCGACGGGCAACTACGACAAGGGCGCGCGGGAGCTCAAGACCGACGTCAAGCTCCGCGCCGGCAAGCCCTGCCACCTCCTGGCCGTCTACGACCCCGGCAAGACCATGGCCGTCTACATCAACGGCCATCTCGCCGGTCGGCTCCGCGGGAGGATCCCGCCCCACATCCACGACAGCAAGACCCCGCTACTCGTCGGCAACCGCGTCGGCGCCGAGGGGGCCTGCGGCTTCGACGGTCTCGTCGCCACCCTCTGGATCATGCTCGGCGCCGCCGACCCCGACTTCGCACCCGCCAGGGCCAAGGAGCTGAAGATGACCGAGCCGCCCGAATCCGAGTTCGACGACGGCCGCCCGCTGCCGCCCTGCCGGGCCATCACCCATGGGCCGAAGCACCACTGGTTCGGCTACTACGACAAGCTCGAGTTCGACCCGGCCTGCCGCTACGTCCTCGGGATGGAGGTCGATTTCGAGGGCCGCAGCCCAACGGCCGACGACGCGATCAAGGTGGGGATGGTGGACATCCAGGACGGCGACCGGTGGACCGAGCTGGGCGAGAGCCGCGCCTGGTGCTGGCAGCAGGGCTGCATGCTCCAGTGGCGGCCCGGGTCGAAGACCGAGGTGCTGTGGAACGACCGCCAGGGCGACCGCTTCGTCTGCCACATCCTCGACGTCGCGACCCGCAAGAAGCGCACCATCCCCCACCCCGTCTACACCGTCAGCCCCGACGGCAAGATCGGCGTGGCGCCCGATTTCCGACGCGTCCAGGACATGCGGCCCGGCTACGGCTACCCCGGCCTGCCCGACCCCCACGCCGGCGACAAGGCGCCGAGCGACTCGGGCATCTGGCGCATCGACCTCGACACCGGCGACGCGAAGCTCATCGTCTCGCTCGCCGACGTGGCCAAGATCCCCTACGAGCACGACGACCTCAGCCCCATGAAGCACTACTTCAACCACCTGCTCATCAACACCGACGGCACGCGGGTCGAGTTCCTCCACCGCTGGCGCGGCCCCGGCGTCAGGAGCTTCGGCACCAGGATGCTCACCTGCGGCCTCGACGGCGCCGACCTCTACGTCCTCGACCCCCACGGCCGCACCAGCCACTTCATCTGGCGCGACCCCCAGCACATCTGCGCCTGGAGCTGGCACCCCAAGCTCGGCAGCGGCTTCATCCTCTACAAGGACCAGACGCAGGAGGTGTCGCTGGTCGGCAAGGGCGTGATGACCCACAACGGCCACAACACCTACCTGCCCGACACCGACTGGATCCTCAACGACACCTACCCCCACGGCCCGCAGCGCGCGCAGAGCCCCTACCTCTACCACGTGCCCACCGGCCAGCGCGTCTGGCTCGGCCACTTCCCCAGCCCGCGCGCCTACAGCGGCGAGTGGCGCTGCGACACCCACCCGCGCTTCAGCCCCGACGGCCGGCTCGTCTGCATCGACAGCCCCCACGGCGGCGAGGGCCGCCAGCTCTACCTCATCGACATCGCCGCGATCGTCGCGAATCCGCCCAAGCCATAGGAGGCCGGTTGTGCCTGACGAGGTCCCGACGCTGGAAGACCAACTCAACGACTTCGACCCCGCCGTGCGGCGGGCGGCGCTGGCCGAGCTGGCGGCGCGGATGCGGGCCGGCGAGGTCGCCGTGGCCGAGCCGACGGGGATGGTGAACGTGCATTACCATACGTTTTTCTCGTTCAACTATCGCGACTGGTCGCCGAGCCGGATCGTGTGGGAGGCGAAGAAGCTCGGCCTCGATGTGGCGGGGGCGGTGGACTTCGATGTGCTCGACGCGATGGGCGAGATGTTCGAGGCCGGCGACGTCGTCGAGCTGCGGACGAACGTGGCGCTGGAGACGCGGGTCTACGCCCACGAGTTCGCCGACAAGGAGTTCAGCGCGCCTGGCGAGCCGGGCGTGCTCTACTTCATGGGCACGGGCTACACCCGCCTGCCCGCGCCTGGCTCGGAGGCGGAGGCCATCCTCGACGCGATGCGTGCGGGCGCCAGGGCGCGCAACGAGGCCGTGCTCGAGCGCTTGCGGCCCATCCTTGCCCCCGTCGAGATCGACTACGAGACCGAGGTCATGCCGCTCGGGCCGTCGGGCAGCGTCACCGAGCGCCACATGCTCGGGGTGTTCCAGGCCAAGGCCGAGGAGATGTTCCCCGACCCCGCCGACCGCGCGCGCTACTGGTCCGAGCGGACCGG
>CBFDBL010000339.1:0-6921 GCA_965603035.1 uncultured bacterium | reverse complement strand
GTGTCAAGCCACCGCACTCCATAGAAGACGCCGGGTCGTGAGCACCTGCCGGCAACGGGGCCTTTGGAGTGCGGCGGCTGGACGCCGCTTTGGCTCCCAGCGGAGCGGTCGCAAACCCCGTTGCCACACTCCCGGGGACGGCTTCGGGAGATGAGGGCAAAGATCAGGGCAAAGTCCTGGGGATCCAGCCGACCCCACGCTCAGCCCTGTAAGGGCGTCATCGTCGTCCGCGAGCCGGCGGGCATGGGTCACGCGATTCCGCCCTTTCAGGGCTGGGAGGGGGCTCACCTGGCTGTCCCAGGGCTCCGCTCTGGGCTGTGCGATTCCGCCCTTGCAGGGCTTCCGACACATGGCAGCTTTCTGAAGGGCGAGACACCCGCTCCAGGCCGAGAGGGTCCCCCGGCGAGGGGGAGGGCGAAGCTCCCGCTGAGCCGCGGGCGAGGCCGGCGGTCTGTGCAGAGGCGCGTCCGCCGCAGGCGGACGGCGGCTCGGCTGGAGCCTCGCCCTCCCATCACCTCCTTGTGAAACAGCCAAACGCTTACGAGCCGCTCAACGCACCTCGACCGTGCCCGCGCCGTGGATGCTGCACACGCCGGGGTCGTACATCGCGAAGGCGTTGACGGCTGGCAGGCGGAAGCGGCCGCGCGTGACGGCCCGCGCGAGGTAGCGGTGGTAGAAGGTGCGCGTGGCGTGCAGGTCGGCGAACAGCACGAGGCGATCGTCGCGGCGCTCGACGCGGTCGGCGTGCAGCGGCTCCGCCAGGCGCTCGGGCGGCGGCGCCGCGTGGGCGGTCGAGGGTGGGGCAGGGGACTTGCCGCGCGGGAGCGAGACCTCGGCGATGCTGGGCATGGGGAACTGCTCGGTGGTGGCGAGGGTGGGGTTCTCGATCTCGAGGCCTGCGGGCAGCAGGTCGTTGATGACGACGTTCTCGACGGGGCGTGCGGCGCGGACGGCGATCTCGACGACGAGCACCTCGCCGTGCGGGAGGCGCGCGGGGTCGAGCGGCTCGCCCTTGCGCGAGAGGAAGCGGCGCCGCACGACAAGGCCCTCGTCCTTCGCGACGGCGTCGTCGGTCAGCGGGATGCCCTCGGCGCTCCAGTAGTAGTAGAGGGTGCCCTTGCCCGTGACGGCGACCTCGACGGCCTTGCCGCCGAGGCGCTCGGGCTGGAGCGCGGTCCTGTCGCGATGGGTGAACGCGGCGAGCGGCTGGCCGTCCACGGTCGCCTCGGCGCGGAGATCGATCTCCTGCTTCCGCAGGCGGCGGGCGTACTTGCCGAGCGCCATGACGGCGAAGGCGTTCTCCTGGGTGGTCATCCAGCGTCCCTGGCTCGTGGCGGCCTCGAGCCGCTTGACGAGCAGCGGGACGTGCGGGTGCGCGGGGTTGAGGTCGAGGTAGCCGGCGAGCAGCATGGCGGCCTCGCGGGTCGAGGAGTGGAGCACGCCGCCTGTGTCGCGTCGCGCGGTGACGGCGGGCAGCTTGGCCTGGCGGAGGAAGTCGGCGACGAGCTGGCGCTCCTGCTTCATCGCGAGTGCGAGCGCGATGTGGACGCGCGAGTAGGCGGTCAGCTCGTCGCGCTCCTCCCACAGCCGATAGGTCCACGAGGCGTTGGGCCGGCCCGCGACGGCGAGCACGTAGCAGGCGTAGGCCTTGGTCGCGCGGTTCGCGTCGTCGTCGGAGAGCATGCCCTCGAGGTGGTCGAGTGCGGCGTCGAGGTTGTCCTCGGGCACGTCGCAGCCGGCCTTCTTCGCCTCGGCGAGGAAGTGGGTGGCGTAGACGCTGCCCCACGGGTAGACGTCCCAGTAGCCGGGCCAGCCGCCGAAGCCGCCGTTGTAGCCCTGCATGGACAGCACGCGGTCGATGCCTGCCTGGAGGAACTCGTCGATGGCGTCGCGGTCGAAGCTCTCGGGGTCCACCAGCTCGGCGACGTCGCCGAGGTAGAGCAGGGGGAAGGCGGCCGACGTGGTCTGCTCGATGCAGCCGTAGGGGTAGCGGAGCAGGTAGCGCAGGCTGGCGCCGAGCTTGAGGGTCGGCAGTGCGGAGAAGGACAGGGAGTACTTGTCGGTGCCTTCGAGCCATCCGCCTGGGACGGGGATGCGCGCCCTGGTGCCTGCGGGCACGGCGCCGCTGCCCGCCTTGAAGCGGAGCGTGGTGGTGGGCCGGATGGCGAGCTCGACGCGCTCAGTGGCCGTCTCGCCGCCGAGCCGTGCGGTGACGGCCAGCGACGCGGGGCCGGGGATCCCGGCGGCGCGCACGGTCAGGAGCGCCGTGTGCTCGCCGCCGCCCGCGACGTGCACGCTCTCCGGCAGGCCCGAGGGGAAGGCGAGGCCGCTGCCCGACTCGGCTGCGAGCCGCACGCTCCCGCCGCTGCCCGTGTGGTTGAAGACGGTGACGGGCACGGTGAACTCGTCGCCCGGCGCGACGAAGCGCGGGAAGCTGGCACGCACCATCAGCGGCTGCTTCACCATCGCGGGACGCTCGGCGGCACCGAAGGCGCTCGTCCCCGCAGCCACCGCCATCAGCCGAAGCTGGCCCGTGAACTCCGGCACGTCGAGCACCACCTCCGCGCGGCCCTCCGCGTCCGTCTCGATGCCCGACCGCCACAGCGCCACCTGCTTCACCCGCTCGACGGCCACGGGGTTGAACAGCCGAGGGTCGTAGTCGGGCCCCTCGTCGCCGTCGCCGCCTGCCGCCGACGCCGAGCCGACCCGATGCCTTGCGATCTCGGGCATCAGCAGCGAGTAGACGTCCGACGTGGTGACCGCGAGCGACCGCTTGGCGAAGAAGAAGTCCCAGGGATCGGGCGTCTGGTAGCGGGTGAGCTGGCAGATGCCCTCGTCCACGGCGGCGAGCGTGACCTCGGCCCTGCGTCCCGCCCCCGTCGCATCGCGGACCCTGAGGGCGACGCGGAGCGGGCGGCCCGGGCGCGTCTCGCCTGCGGCCTCGACCTCGACCTGGAGGTGCCGCGGCCGGCTCTCGAGGCGAATGGGGACGGCGCCGTAGGCGCGGTGGGCGGCCCACTTGCCCTCGGGCGCCACCTTGCGGATCACGGTCGCCGTGCAGTAGACGTTCGGGCCGAAGGCGGCGTCGATGGGGAAGCGGAACTCGGCCGTGTTGGCCGCCATGGCGGTCGAGCGGGCGATGTGGACGCGGTCGCTCTCGACGGTGAGGAGTGCCTGGCCGGCGAAGGGCGCCTTGACGAGCACGACGGCCTCGTCGCCTGGCGCGTAGGCCTTCCTGTCGGCGACGAGCTCGACGCGGTGCGGCTTCTCCATCGCCCAGGGCACGTAGCCGCGGCCGCTACAGTAGAAGTGCAGGTCGGCCGACGCGCCGCCCTCGCCGTCGCGGAGGCGCACGACGTACTGGCCGTAGTCGTCGGGCTTGAAGGTCACGGCGCCGCGGCCGTCGGCGATGGCGCACTCGAGCGTCTTGAGCGGCTGCTCCTCCCGCTCGCTGACGTAGCGGCAGCGGCCCTCGTCGTCGCTCTTGAGCACGGTGTGCCAGACGATGCGGCAGACGCAGCCCTCGAGCGTCGCCGTCGGCACGGGCGAGCCGTCGGGCAGGACCAGGGCGCACAGGATGCGCTCGTCGCGCCCGATCGCCGCGTGCCGCTCGCCCTCGCGCGCCAGGCCGACGTAGCGCGGCACGACGTCGAGGTGGCGGCGCAGCCCGGCCGTGACGCCGCGGCCGCCCAGCTCCTTCACCGTCACCGAGATGACCGCGTCGAGCGCCGACGGGCACGCCAGCTTGCTCGGTACCGCGAGCTTGAACGTCGCCTGCCCGTTCGCGTCGAGCGTCTGCCGCTGCGGCTCGGCGTCGGTCGCGACGAAGCCCTTGCCGCTGTCGGCGAAGCGGAAGCCAGGCCACGCGGGATGGCTGAAGGTCGCCGGCACGAAGCGGCATCGCGCCTCGGCGGCGCGGCCCGCGGCCGGCGAGCCGAACAGGTGCGCCGCCGTGACCGTCCACGTGAGCTCCTCGCCCGCGCGCCAGCGCCGGTCCTCGGCCGAGACCTCGGCCTTCATCCTGTCCGGCATGAAGTCCTCGACCCGCACCGTGTGCCTGCCGATGGCACCCTCGCCGCCAGGGACCCGCAGCTCGACCGCATAGCGGCCCGTGAGCGCGTAGTGCGGCACCCGCACGGTGACCTCGGCGCTGCCCCACTCCGAGAGCTTCGCGGCCAGGGTCTTGTAGTGGCGGCCGTCGGGGCGGGTGAGGCGGAACTGCACGGGGAAGGGCGTCGGCACGGCGAGCGCCTGCCCGCGGACGATCGCGCGCAGCACCACGTCGCTGCCAGGCCGATAGAGCTCGCGATCCGAGTAGACGAACGCCTCGTAGCCCTTCGCCAGGTAGGCCCGGCCGCCCGTGTCGAGGTCGGACTCGTCCACGGCCGTCTCGTCGAGCACCACGATGCCGGTGTCGCCGCCCTTGGTCGCCGCGACGGCGTACGGGGTGCGATCGCCCGACCAGTCGAGCCCCGTGAAGCGCGCCATGCCACCCGCGTCCGTCGTGCCGGTCAGGATGCGCTGGCTGGCACGGGTGAACACGGCGATCTCGGCGCCCGGCACCGGCGATGCGCTGGATAGGGCGCAGACCCATACGAGCAGGCCCGTCGCCGAGCGCTTGACCGAGAGGCCGAGATCGGTGACGACGATGACCTTGCGGGTGTGGGTCCACGAGTTCTTCGCGTCGCGTGCCGAGGCGAGGAACAGGCCGTGGGGCGCGTCGCCGAGCAGCGCGCGCAGATCGAGCTTCTCGACGTGGCGGCTGTTGCGGGCGCCGTCGAGGGCCACCGTGCGCTTGACGACGCTGTGGCCGAGATCGGCCGGGTAGCGGGCGCCGTACCACCGGCCGCGGGAGGAGGCGAGGCCGCGAAGGTAGTGCACCACGTTGTTCGCGTAGACCTGCTCGAGCTCGACCTCCGCCTTCCGCACGTTCACGCTCTCGAGCGGCAGGAGCAGGGCGCCGCCGGCCGACAGGTAGGTGCCGCGCGTCCCGAACCGCAGCGACGGCGGGCAGTCGGGCACGGTCACGGCGCGGGTCGTGTCCTTCTCGAGGCTGCTGCCCTCGATGCTGCACAGGCCCTCGAGGAACGTCAGGCGGTAGCGCTTGCCCGGGGCGAAGGGCCCGCGGAGCCGCAAGCCGCTGTAGGCCGAGGCGACCTTGAAGTCGACGGCCGGCTCGGCGCGGATGAACTTCGCGGCGGTCCGAAGGTCCACGCGCTGCGTGCAGTTCACGCGGATCGACACGTCGTCGGGCGCGTTGGCGCTGGCCTCGAGGTGGGTGACCTTGAGCCCCGCCGCGATCTTGACGCGCACCACGCGATCGTCGGCGAGACCGAGAGGCCCGCTCACGCCCTGGAGGCCTCGGGCCAGATGCACCGTCAGCCACTCCGCGCGGTACGGCCGCGTCGTGACCCGCACCTCGTGGCTCGGCACGCGCCCGCCGATGCTCCGCTGCACCGTCGTGTGGGCCTTGCTCCGCACGATGAGATGGCGATCGACGGCGTCGGGCCGGACCTTGTCGTTGAAGGCGAGGGTCAGGCAGACCTCGGCGTTGGGCGAGCGGCCCGTCTGCCGCACGTTCACCAAGTCGAGCCGCGGGGTGTGGAACTCGAAGACGCGGTCGCGACCGAGCGAGTGGCCGAGCAGGCTGGTGAAGCGCCGCGAGGCCGTGACCGTGTAGGGCGTGGCCAGGCGCAGCTCCTCCTGCGGCTCGAAGGCCGCCGTCCGGGTGTCCTGCCACACCGCGCGGCCGGGGACGGGCGGGAAGAGGTCGAGCAACTCAGCCGCCACGGGCGAGCCGATCTCGGCCCTCGCGACCATCGGCTGGTCGAAGCGCACCGAAATGGCCGCCTGCGTCGACGCGACGCCCTCGGGCCTGAAGGCCTCGACGCCCAGGCCGTTCGTCCGTCCCCTGACGGCGGCGACGATCGCCCACAGGCCCGCGACGTTGATGACCGCGAACAGCGCCGTGATCCAGACCCACCGCTTCCTCAGCACCCCGGGCATAGTGCCCCCTTTCCACGGGCCGCGTGGCGACGGGGGAGCCAGCGACGCCTGACGCGCGTTGTCCCAAATCCCCACCAGGTGCCACATCTGGCGAGAGAGGTGTGGACATCCCCAACATCTGGCGCGTATGGACGGGTGCCTGCCACAGACGGATTCCGTCGGGGCAACTCCTGCCATACGAACGGCTTACGGGGATCGTTGGGTGGGATGACCGTTCGGTAGTGTAGCGCCAAGGGCCGGCGCCTGTCAAGCCGAAAATCCTCTTTTCCGTTGACCGCCGTCCCCAGACGCGCATAATGTGGGAAAGCCCTACACCCCCGGCCCCCAGGATGAGGAGGCTCGCATGAAGTCTGCTACCGAGTACCTGTGGTTCGACACCCGCCGTCACCGCGAGTACATCAACATCACCGAGCGGGTGGCCGAGGTCGTCGAGGCCAGCGGCATCGAGGAGGGCATGGTCCTGGTCTCGGCCATGCACATCACGGCCGGCGTCTACGTCAACGACGCCGAGAGCGGCCTGATCCAGGACATCGACGACTGGCTCGAGCAGCTCGCCCCCACCGGCCCCGACTACCGCCACCACCGCACCGGCGAGACCAACGGCGACAGCCACCTCAAGAGCCTGCTCATCCACCACGAAGTCATCGTCCCCATCACGAAGGGCCAGCTCGACCTCGGCCCCTGGCAGCAGGTCTACTACGCCGAGTTCGACGGCCAGCGCCGCAAGCGCCTCGTCGTCAAGGCCATGGGCGAGTAGGCCCCTCCGCCAGGCTATCCGTCCTCCTCCTCGTCCTCGTCCTCGATCTCGTCCTCGTCCTCGATCCGCCCTCCGATGCCCCCTCCGAGCAGCATGCACAAGCCCTGGCTCCACCGACGCAAGAGCCTGTCCCGAGCGAAGTCGAAGGATCGGTGGGG
>CBFDBL010000338.1:0-6925 GCA_965603035.1 uncultured bacterium | reverse complement strand
CCGCCTACATGCCGCCCGAGCAGGCGAACGGCGAGCTCGACAAGATCGACCATCGCAGCGACATCTACAGCCTCGGCGCCATCCTCTACGAATTGCTCACCTTCGAGAAGCCCGTCGAGGGCGAGACGCCCCTCGTCGTCCTCGCCAACGCCGCCCACGGCCAGGTCGTCCCGCCCGAGCAGCGGACGCCGCATCGCGCGGTCTCGCGCGAGCTGTCGGCCATCGCCATGAAGTGCCTGCACAAGCTCCGCAGCCGCCGCTACCAGTCCGTGACCGAGCTTCAGCGCGACATCACCCTCTACCTCGAAGGCCGCAGCGTCAGCGCCGCGCCCGACACCTTCGCCCAGGCCGCCTGGAAGCTCGTCAAGCGGAACCGGCGCCTCAGCGCTGCCATCGCCGCCGCGGCCGTCATCCTCATCGCCGTCACGGCGTTCTTCCTCGTCCGCCTCAAGACCGAGCGCGACCACGCAGTGACCAGCGAGCGGCGAGCCATCGCCGACCGCAAGGCAGCTCAGGAAGCGCACGGCCAGCGGCGCGCCACCGCGCTCCGTGCCTCCGAGGCCCTCGCCCGTGAGGCTGCCCGAGCCGCTGACGAGGCGCGCTTCGCCGTCGCGGAGACCCGCGCTAGCCTGGCTGTCACCGTGATGCCCGACGGCCCCTGGGGACACTACGCCCGCGGCGTCGTCTCCCTTGGGAAGAGAGACCACGCCGACGCTCGCAAGCACCTGGAAACAGCTCTGCGGCTCGACCCGTTACACGAGCTTTCGAAGACGCTCCTGATGCACGTGAAAGCAAAGGCGGGTGAACTGGTGGACGCGGAGAAACTGCTGAGCCGCGCGGCATCGGCCGAGGACTGGCGGAGTTGGGTCGCGGCGGGTGACACGCTGTTCGACGCGGCGCGCTACCCGCAGGCCGAAATGGCATATCACCAGGCCCTGGAGCTCATGGTAAGCGATGCGGCCGTGCCCGTGCCGTTGCGGAGCGATGTGCGGCAGAAGCAGGGGCGCTCCCTGGCGCGCGCCACGATGAAGGAATTCTGGGCCGTCATTCGCGATCTGCCGCCACGCGACCGGGCGCGGCGGCTCTCCGACAAGCTCGGGGAGATCCACGGCAAGGACATTCGGCGGGTCGTGAACCCCAGTGAAGGTGGCCTGATCTCCGTCTCGCTAGACCACAATGGCGGCCGCGTACGCTGGCTCGATTCCCTTGCGGGCCTGCCCTTGCGCAGCCTTAGTTGCGCGAAGACACGAGTGCGGGATCTCACCCCGTTGAGGGGCATGCCTCTGGAGAGACTTGCGCTAGTGGAGACCCGCGTCGAGGATCTGGGGCCCCTGAGGGGGATGCCGCTCGACAGCCTCGATGTACGGGGCACACGTGTGAGCGACCTGACCCCGCTGAACGGATTGCCGCTTACGCATCTGCGCTGCGGTGGCACGTCGGTGCGCGACTTGGGCCCGCTCCGCGGCTTGCGCCTCAGGTTGCTTGCGATCGACCAAACAACTGTCAGCAACCTGGCGCCCCTCGAAGGGATGCCTCTCGAAGTGCTTAGCGTTTCTCAAACCCGGGTAACCGATCTCACCCCGTTGAGAGGCATGCCGCTAAGGTATCTGAGTCTCGTCGGCACGAATGTTGATGACATAGGGCCTCTGGTAGGGTTGCCACTCGAGACCCTCCTGCTGAGCGTCACACGCGTCGAGGACCTCACGGCACTCGAGGGCATGAGACTGAAGAGACTTGACCCCCCTGGCAAGAAGCAACTGACGCACGAATCGCTCAAGGTGATCGAAGTCCTCGAGAAGCAGGGCTGCCAGATCCTGTGGTAAGAAGGAGCGAGGGCACTTGCCGACCAACCGACCGCATCTGCTCGTGATCATGTCCGACCAGCATAACCCGCACGTGATGGGCTGCGCGCGCGATGTGCTGGCATTGGGAGGATGGTGAGTTGAACGACAACCCCGCAGACGACAAGCGCGAGGCGCTGGCCGGGTCGGCGGACGACCGGGCGGTGACGCTGCCGGCGGCGAGCGCCGATGAGACGACGATGACGGCGCAGGGGCACGGCGGCGGATCGTCGGTCGACGAGGCGCCGCGCGCGGCGGGCGCCGGGGTGGGACGCAACGTCGAGCGGTCGAGGGGGGAGATCCTTTGACACTACGGCTTGGGGCGTGGTACAATCCCTGGCGGTGAGGGCACTCCGCGAGCGGTGCGATGCAGGAGGCCAGGGGGATGGGTGCGAGTCGTAAGACGGTGGTGATTCCCGAGAACCACGAGTTGCGGCTCGACCTCACCGTGCCGGCGGACGTGCCCGCGGGAGAGGCGGAGGTGACGGTGGCCTTCTCGCCCGTTCTTCGCAAGCAGAAGCGGCATCGTCTCGCGGCGCTGGCAGGTCGGCTTCGCAACTCCCCCCTCTGCTCGCGCGATCCCGTGACCGTCCAGAGGGAACTGCGCGATGAGTGGGACTGACTACCTCCTCGACACCAACGTCGTCCTCGGCTGCCTGGGCGGTCACGAGGCGGTCTGCTCGGCGATCGCGCAGGAGGAATCGTCGGGGGCGTCCCTCGCGATCAGCGTGATCACCAGGATGGAGCTCCTCTCGTTCCCGGATCTCACGCCGACCGAGACGATCGCCATCGAGGACTTCCTGTCGAGCGTGGATGTCCTCCCGCTGACGGATGATGTCGAGCGACGGGCGGTGAGCGTCCGGCGCGAGACGCGGGTCAAGCTCCCCGATGCCATCATTCTTGCGACGGCGCTGGAGGCCGGCCGCGTGCTGCTGACCTGTGACAGGGAGCTTACCCGCCTCAGCCTGCCCGGCCTGTCGGTCGAGGACCCTTCTGCCTGACGCGCATCGGACTGAGCCCCGTGGCCGGCTCGGCGCACGACCGGGCGGTGACGCTGCCGGCGGCGAGTGCCGATGCGACGACGCTGACGGCGCAGGGGCAGCCCGGTGCGTCGTCGGTCGAGGAGGCGCTGCGCGCGGCGGGCGCCGAGGGGGACGCTATGTCGAGCAGGGGATCATCGGGCGCGGCGGCATGGGCGAAGTGGCGCTGTGCGTCGAGCGCAATACGCGCCGCGTGAGGCAACCCGTTGCGAGGAGAGAGAGCGGGGCTCAACTGGCGAGAATGGGACTGAGGTCCTCCCGCTGGAGGCGCGCTCCGCGGAGGCGGGTCTCGATGGCGCGGAGGTCGTCGAGGGTGACGGCGCCGGGTGAGAGGAACTCGATGCCGAGCGGCTCCCCGTCGTCCCCGAGGTCGATGAGCACGCCCGGCCTGATCTCCTCTGTGCGGCAGGGGACGCGGGGACGCGCGTCGCTCAGGTACAGGTAGCCGGCGAAGGGTTTCCCCCTGCGGTAGCTCACCTCGAGGAATGGATGCTTGAGCATGGTTGCACTCTCCAGGCGGTGGTCGCGGGGAGGGCGGTTCCGGCGGGTCAGGGCTCGAGTAGGCGGACGAAACCTTCGCTCTCGAAGTGACGGTCGGTGGTCAAAGCGTCCCGCAGGCGGCGCTCGCGCATCAGGATGAAGCTGACGGCATCGCAAAGCGAGTAGCGCTTGTCCTCTCGCCGATCCAACAATGCCAGCGCGGCCCGGTGAAGGCCATCGTCGACCCACACGACCTCGACATCGGGGTTGTCGAGGAGCGCAACCGAGAAGGCCAGTGCGTCGGCCCGGCGCAGCCGCCGCGACTGGCACAGGGGGATGAACTCGGCGAGAACGTAGCTGTGGGTGAGGAGCGACGGCGCCGTGTCGACGAGGAGGTCGGCTTCATCGTGTCGGGGGTCGGCGGCATCGACGTAACACAGGAGCCCCGACGTGTCGAGCAGCACTACGACTGCCCCTCATGCGTGTCGCCGTACTCGCGCTCGAGGTCACGATCAATGCGCTCATTGTCCGCGGAATGGGGATCCCCGCTGTTCACGGCCCCGGAGAAGCGGCGCAGCCTCTGCCGCGCGGCGCGGCGCTCCTCGTCGCTGAGGGTGGGACGCAGCTTCGGGCCGTACTTGGCACGCCATTCGAGCGCCAACTCACCGATCGAGCGACCGGTCTTCGCCGCAATCTGCTGGAGCGCTTCGTAGACCTCGTCGGCCAGTTCGATGGTCACCGTCTTCATCCGCTTAGGTCTCCGCGGGCCTCTTCGTCAGCCCCCCGGGGTTCCAGGCCATCGCACCTCGGGCCAAGGGTAACCCCAACCGGACGGGATGTCAAGCGCGGAGTCGGTGGTGTAAGACGGCGAAGCCGGGTAGAATGCGGGCGCGCGGGCAGACAGGAGGATGAGGCCGATCGCCAAGCGACCGCATCTGCTCGTGATCATGTCGGACCAGCACAACCGCCACGTGATAGGCTGCGCGGGGCACCGCATCGCGCAGACGCCGCGGCTCGATGGCCTGGCCGCCGAGGGCGTGCACTTCCCGGCGATGTACTGCTCGGCGCCGCTGTGCGTGCCGTCGCGGATGGGGTTCATGACGGGCCAGCACCCGAGCAGCATCGAGGTGTGGACGAACGGCTGCCTGATGGCGCCCGACGTGCCGACGTTCGCCCACGCCCTGAGCCTGGCGGGCTACGAGACGGTGCTGTGCGGGCGGATGCACTTCGTGGGCCGCGACCAGCACCGCGGCTTCGAGCATCGGCTGGTCGGCGACGTGTCGGGCGCGATGCGTCGCAAGGGGCACCTGTTCGAGGAGAAGATCCCGCAGGCGGCCTGCGGCCAGACGGTGAACGGCATCGGCCCCGACGCCGTGGGGCCGGGCCGCAGCACCTACCTGGCCTACGACGAGGCCGTGACCCGCCGCGCCGTCGAGCTGCTCGGCGAGCGCGACCGCAAGGGCGCCGACCGCCCGCTCGCACTGGTCGTCGGCCTGCTGAGCCCGCACAACCCGTTCGTGTGCCCGAAGCCGCTGTTCGAGCGCTACATGGATCAGGTGGCGGCGCCCGAGGCGGGGGAAGGCTGCCCCGCGAGCCTGCATCCCGCGGTCGCGGAGCTGCGGCAGGTGCGCGGGATGAATGAGATCGCGCCCGAGATGCACCGCCGCGCGCGGGCCGCCTACTACGGGCTCGTGACCTGCCTCGACCGCTTCGTCGGCCAGATCCTCGACGCGCTGCGGGCCACCGCGTTCGGCCGCGACACGGCTGTCGCCTACACCTCCGACCACGGCGAGATGGCCGGCGAGCATGGGATGTGGTGGAAGGAGAACTTCTACGAGGGTGCCTGCGGCGTGCCGCTTGTCTGGTCGTGGCCCGGGCACTTCCGCAAGGGCGCGACCGTCGAGGCGCCGGTGAGCCTGCTCGACGTGGCGCCGACGCTCCTGAGCCTCGCGGGCGCGGACCCGCTGCCGAGCACCGACGGCCGGAGCCTCGAGCCGCTGCTGCTGCCCGGCGGCGACGCCTCGAAGTGGCCGGGCGAGGTCTTCGCCGAGACGTACGCCCGTCATCCCCAGCAGCGGCCCGCCCGGATGATCCGCCGCGGCCGCTGGAAGCTCAATGTCTATGCCGGCCACGACCGGCCCCAGCTCTTCGACCTCGCGGCCGACCCCGGCGAGCGCCGCGACCTCGGCGCCGAGCCCGCCTGTGCCGCCGTCCGCGACGAGCTGCTCGCACGCGTCCGCCAGGGCTGGCACCCCGATCGCATCGAGCGCACCGTCGCCGGCCGCCAGCTTGTCCGCGCCTGGCGCCGGACCGTCAAGGTCGGCGCCTCCGAGGTCTGGACGATGCCGCGCGGGTGCAACGTTTTCCCCGAGCGGTAGTGGAAGGGGGCGGCGGCGTCTTGCCGCGGGCGGGGGCATCTGCTATACTCCCAGCCCCGGGGCTCGATCTCCCTTGATGTGAGAGTGGCGTGGTGGATCGCCGGTGGCTGACGGCTGAGGTCTGCGTTCTCGCGGTGCTGTGGTGCGCGGCGGCGCGGGGGTCGATGTCGCCGGCGAAGGCGGAGCGCGTGGTGGCGCGCGCGCGGGTGCTGGCCGCGCGCGGGCGGACCCAGGAGGCGATCGCCGAGCTGCACGAGGTGTTCGCCTCGATCCCCGACCATGTCGATGCCCACCTGCTCTACGTGGACCTCCGGAGCCGCTCGGCCCGCGCCGTGGTCCGCGAGGAGTACCGCCGCCGGCTCGCCGAGCAGCCGCGCAGCGGCCTCCTGCACTTCGTCGCCGGCTACGCGACCGACGACGCGGCGGAGCGGCTGCGGCTCTACCGCCAGGCCGTCGTGCTGGCCCCCGGCCTCTACCGCGCGCAGGTCGCGCTCGGTCGGCTGCTGCGCTCGGAGCCTGTCGAGGACACGGCGGGGTCGGTGCGCGCGATGGCGGCCGCGGTCGGGCTGCGGCCGGGGTCGGCGGCGGCGCGGGTCGAGCTGGCCCGCTCGCTCGAGGCCGGGGGCCGTGCCGACGACGCGGTGCTCGCGCTCGAGCGCGCGGTGGCGCTCGACGCCCGGCACGAGGCGGCCTGGGTCGAGCTGGTGCGCCTGGTCGGCGCCGCGCGCTCGCGCGCTCGCGAGGCGGGGCAGGTGGCCCAGCGCGCGGTGGGGGCGTGTCCGCGCAGCGGGCGGCTGTGGTGGGCCTTCGCCGACCTGCGCTGGGCCGAGGGGCGCTACGCCGACGCCGAGCCGCTGCTGGAGAAGGCGCTGCGCTACGGCGCCAAGGCCGACTACGCGGCGCAGGCCCCCGAGCGCCTGGCCGCGCGCTACCTGATGCGCGGCCACTACCGCAGCGCCCGCCGCCTCGACGCCGGCGCCCATGCCGAGGCGATCGCCGAGATGGCCGGCCGTCGGCTGTCGGGCGAGGCCTTCCGCCTGCTCTACGATGCGGAGCAGGGCGCCGGGGACGAGGCGCTGGCCGCGCTCGAGCGGGCGTCGCGTCTGGCCCCGACGTCGGCACTCGTCGCGCGCGCGCTGGCGGGCCGGTACCTGGCGGCGGGGCGCTTCGCCGAGGCCGCGAGCGC
>CBFDBL010000337.1:0-6936 GCA_965603035.1 uncultured bacterium | reverse complement strand
AGCGCTCACCCCTTGTCGTTGCCTGGCATGTCGTTGTGGCGTCCACGACAAAACCGGGTGAGAAATGCGGGCTAGCGCTTGGTGTAGCGCGCGAGGTCGATCTTGTACCTCTTGATGAGCTCGTAGAAGTGGGCGCGAGACATGCCCGCCGCCTGGGCCGCCTCGGCGACGGTGCCGTGGTGCTTGGCCAGGAGCGTCTCGAGGTAGTGCTTCTCGAACTCGCCCTTGGCCTCGCGGAACGTCAGGTCGGCGGCGTCGGCGGCCGGGGCCGCCTCGTGGGTGGTGGGCCGCAGCTCGAGTGGCAGGTGGTCGGGCTGTATCTCCTGGCCGCTGCTGAGGATGATGGCCCGCTCGATCACGTTCTCGAGCTCCCGCACGTTCCCCGGCCACTGGTAGGCGTCGAGCAGGTCGACGGCGTCCTGGCTCACGGTGCCCACCGCGCTGCCCGCCTCGCGGAGCTCGCCGCAGAAGTGCTTGACGAGCACCGGGATGTCGCCCCGGCGCTCGCGCAGCGGGGGGAGCACGATGGGGAAGACGTTGAGCCGGTAGTAGAGGTCCTGGCGGAACAGGTTGTTGTCCACCAGCTCGCGCAGGTCGCGGTTCGTCGCGGCCACGACGCGGACGTCCACGTGGATGTCCGCGACGCCGCCCACGCGCCGGAAGGTCCCCGTCTCGAGCACCCGCAGCAGCTTGACCTGGAGGGGGACGCTCATCTCGCTGACCTCGTCGAGGAACAGCGTGCCGTCGTCGGCGAGCTTGAAGACGCCCTCCTTGCGGGCGATGGCGCCGGTGAACGAGCCCTTCTCGGGGCCGAAGAGCTCGCTCTCGAGCAGGGCCTCGGGGATGGCTCCGCAGTGGACGGGGATGAAGGCCGCGGTGGCCCGCGAGCTGTGGGCGTGGATGGCCTGCGCCACCAGCTCCTTGCCCGTCCCGCTCTCGCCCTGGATGAGCACGGTGGACTGGGTGTCGGCGACCTTGGTGATCATCTCGAACACGGGGAGCATGGCGGCCGAGCGGCCGATGATGTAGGGGAACGAGCCGACCTCGGCGGCGGCCGGCGCCGCGGGCGCGGCGGCGGGCGCCGCGCGGCGGATGCGCCGGTGGTCGAGCGACTTGCGGATCACGTGGAGCATCTCGTCGATGTCGAAGGGCTTCTTGAAGTAGTCGTCCGCCCCGCGGCGGATCAGCTCCACCGCCTGGCGCACCGACGAGCGCCCCGTCATGATGATCACCGAGGTGTCCGGGTGGTGCTCCTTGACGAAGTCGAGCACCTCCACGCCGTCCACCTCGGGCATGATGATGTCGGTGATCACCACGTCGAAGGGCTGCTTGCCGAGCTCCTCCTGCGCGATGCCCCCGTGGGAGGCCCAGCGCACCTCGTAGCCCTCCCGCTCGAGGAACGTGGTGAGGAAGTCCTGCATGGAGTCGTCGTCCTCGACGACCAGGATCTTCGGCTTTGCGTCGGCCATGGTGGCTCCGTGCCTCCCTGTGTTCGACGTCAGGCCCCGCCCGGGAAGCCCTCGACGATGGGCAGGCTGATGTCGGGGTGAGTCTCGAACCTCGCGGCGACGGACCAGCGCGCCCCCGTGTGGTGGCGGCTCTCGGCGTCGAGGCGCCGGCAGCGCACCACCGTGGCGCTGCCGGAGAGGAAGACCGCGCTCTTCGGGCTGTCGTCGCGGCGCGGGATCGTGATGTAGACCGCCAGGTCGGTCTGCGGCGGCGGCGGCGCGGCCATGTCGGTCTCGAAGCACACCCCGCCCGAGCTGATGTCCACCGTGAACCCGCGGCCGTGCGTGCTCGCCCCCGTCGGCGCGCGGCTCGAGAAGCGGATGGGCACGGCCAGCTCCAGGCGGCGGTGCCGGCGGCGTTCCTGCGGTGCGGGCGCGTTCACGGGAGCCTCTCCGTGGCTCGGGGGCCGGTTGCCGATGCCGCTCGTCCCCTCCGTGGGGCGCAGGCCCGTCGAGCCCCTACTCGACGGGGAACTGGATGGTGAACGTCGTGCCTGTGCCTACCTGGCTGTGGACCTCGATGCTGCCGTTGTGGAAGTCCACGATGCGTTTGGCGACCGCGAGGCCGAGGCCTGTGCCTTCGCCTGCGGGCTTGGTGGTGTAGAAGGGCTCGAAGATCCGCGGCAGCTCCTCGGCCGGGATGCCGGAGCCGGTGTCGGCGAGCGCCACCTCGACGACCTGCTCGCGGCGCTCGTCGGTCGCGGGGCGGAACACGGTGGTGATCGTGAGGGTGCCGGCGCTGCCCATGGAGTCGAAGGCGTTGGTCATGAGGTTGGCCACGAGCTGGCGCAGGTGGTTGGCCGAGGCCACGACGGGCGGCAGGTTGTCGGCGAGGTGCTTGACGATCCGCACCTTGTGCGCGATCACCTCGTGCTTGACCATCTCGAGGGTCTCGTCGATGATCGCGTTCAGGTCGGTGTACTGCTTCACCGTCTCGGTCTTGCGGGCGAAGCCGAGCAGGTCGTTCACCGTCTCGGTGATCCGCGCGCAGTCGGCCTGGATCTTGCCGAGCTGCTCCTTGAGGAACTCCTCGTCGTACGGCCCCGGCAGGCGCAGCAGCATTTGCGCGCGGCCCGAGATCGCGCCGAGCGGGTTGTTGATCTGGTGGGCCACCCCTGCCGCGAGCTGCCCGATCGACGCCAGCTTCTCGCTGTGGAAGAGCTCCTCCTGGAGCTTCTTGCGCTCGGTGATGTCGCGCGCGATGGTCAGCAGCCCGACGAGCTGCTGCGCGCTGTCGCCGCCGGGCGGGCCGCCGGGGCCGTGGGCCGGCCGCAGGGCGATGATCGGCGACACGGTGAGGGTCACCGTCGCCTCCTTGTGGTCCTTGCGCTGCCACGAGGTCTCGACGTTGCTCGTGATCTTGCCCTCGCGCGCCCGCTGGAGGATGCCCGTGAGCTGGTCCCGCGCCCCCTCGCCGCTCGCCAGGCTCACCAGCTCGCGGCCGAGCATCTCCTCCTTGGCGTAGCCCAGGGTCTCCTCCGCCGCGCGGTTCCACGAGGTCACCTTCCCGCCCAGGTCGCACGCGATCACCGCGTCGCCGGCCGTCTCGACCAGGTTCTCGAGGTACTGCTTGACCTCGAAGACCTCGCGCGAGCGCTCCGCCACGGCCTCCTCGAGCTGGCTCGACAGCGTCTTGAGCTGCTCGTAGAGCTGCGCGTTCTCGATCGCGCTCGCCAGGTGGCCCCCCACCTGGCCGAGCACCTCGAGGTGGGCGTCGGTGAACGCGCCGGGCCGGCGGCTCGCCAGCAGCAGCACGCCGATGCTCCGGCCCTTCGCGACGAGCGGCAGGAGGATCGCCGAGCGCACCCCGTGCTCCGCCACCACCTCGAGGCCGGCCGGCGGCCCCTCGCTCTCGAGGTCGCTGCACAGCCGCGCGCCCCCGCCGCCGAGCACGTCCATCACCACGCCTGCCTCGGCGGACAGGGTGCTCGCCTCGCCCCACACCGCCTCGGCGTCGGGCGTGAGCGGGTAGACGGTCAGCAGCGGCTCCGAGGCGCCGCGCAGGCCGGCCGCCGCCAGGTCGAAGTCGGTGAGCCGCCGCACGGCCGAGGCCGCGGTCTGGAGCACGTGCCGCAGGTCGAGGCTGGCGCTGATCGCGTTCGAGATCTCGTTGACGAACTGGAGCTGGAGGGTGCGGCGCTGGATGGCCTGGCCCAGGCGCTTGTTGTCGAGCGCGCGGCGCAGGCGGTGGCGCAGCTCCTCGAGCGCCACCGGCTTCTGGAAGAAGTCGTACGCCCCGGCACGCATGGCCTCGATGGCGACCTCGGCCGAGCTGCGCGCCGACAGCGGCATCACCATGGTCTGCGGCGCCACGCGCTTGATCTCGGCCGTCACCGTCCCCGGCTCGGCCCCCAGCGCGTCGATGTCGATCACCACCAGGTCCAGCACGTGCTCCGCCGCACGCTCCAGCAGGTCCGCCGTGTCGCCGGGTGCCACGATCTCGCACCCCTGCTCGGCGAGCAGCGCCCGCAGGCCCCCGGCCAGCGCCGCGTCTATCCCCACGAGGGCCACCGTCTCGGGCTCGCCCTCGGTCTGGAGCGGCTTCAGGGCACCGTGCGTCTCGCCTGGGGTGGTGGGCCGTGGGGGTGTGGGAGGGCTGTCGGGCTCGGGGCTCATGTGCGTACGGATCCTCGCGCCGGACCGCGCCGGCGGGTGGAGGGCGCCACTACAGGTCACTATACCACGCCAGAGGGGGGAGTCAAGAAAAAAAGACAAAACGGCTGTAAGCCCAGTTTGTGCAGTGGTTTAGGACGACGGTAACTGGAGGACGCCGGTCCGCAGCGCGACGACGAGGCCGTTGAAGGCCTCGGCGTCGTATCTGCTTGGCACCTCGTGGTTTAGGCCTATCAGGGCCTGCTTGACGGCGGCGGTGGCCTGCCCGGTCCCCGCCGTCTCGGCGAGCCTGCGGGCGAACTCGTCGGCGAGGCCGACGATGCGCGCCGAGCGCGGGATCTGGTGGCCCACCAGGCCCTTCGGGCCGCCGCTGCCGTCGAGGCGCTCGAGGTGCGAGGCCACGGCGGCCGCCGCCGTGTCGAGCCCGTCGATCCGGCGGAGCATGTCGGCGCCCAGGGTGGCGTAGGCGCAGCGGTTCTCGGCGCGCTCGAAGGCGCCCTCGGGCGCGCTGATCTTCCCGATCTCGTGGAGCAGCGCCGCCAGCTCCACGTGCCGGGCCTCCGAGGCCGGCACCTCGAGCGCGTGGCAGATGGCCCGCGCGCAGGCGTGCACCCGCTCGCCGTGCCCTTCGGTCGCCCGCGGCGAGCCCTCCTCGTAGGCGTGGATGAGCGTGCGGAACACCGACATGAGCTGCCGCCGGCTCCGCTCGTGGGCCCGCATGGCCTCCATGGCCACAGCGGCCTCCAGCGCGATGGCCGTCACCAGGCGCAGGTGGTCGTCGGTGAAGGCCCCCTCGAGGCTCGAGCTGTGCAGGTAGAGCACCCCGCCGATGCGATCCTGAGCCGTCAGCGGCGCACAGATCACCGACCGGATGCCCCGCATCACCACGCTCGACGAGGCGCTGAACCGCGCGTCGCTCAGCGCGTCGCTCACCAGCACCGAGCGGCGGTGCTGGATCGACCGCTTGACGATGGTGGACGAGATCTTCAGCTCCTTGCCGTGGCCCCGACGGGCGTGGGCCACCGGCACGAGCTTGGCCTCCTCGCGGATGAACGCGTAGGCCCCGTCGGCGCGGGTCGCCTGCCGCGCGATGTCGCACACCTTCTGCATCAGGCTCTTCACGTCGTGGGCCTGGCTCAACGCCTTCGCCACGTCGTAGAGCACCGCGAAGTGGTGACTCGCCTCCGCGTCCACGACCGCCGCGCCCCCGAGACCCTCGGCCTCCAGCGACAGCTCCATCGTCGCCCCGTAGTCCTCCTCCCCGCTCGTGAACTCCGGGACCTCCTCGCGCTGGGGCGCCACCTCCTCGAAGACCACCTGGGTGGAGCCGATGCGGATCAGGTCCCCCACCCGCAGCAGCGCCTGGTCGTCGCTCGTGAGCTGCTCCTCGTTGAGGAACGTGCCGTTGCGGCTGTCGAGGTCGCGCAGGAAGTACATGTCGCCGATGGCGAAGATCTCGGCGTGGCGGCGCGACGCCGCCGTGTCGAGGATCTGGATCTCCGCCTCGCGCCCGAGCTGCGCCACCTCCCGGCTCAGATCGTAGGTCTTCCCCTGCGCCGGACCGTTCTTCACTCGCAACTGCGGCATGAGGGCCCCCTGCCGACACGGTGCTCGCGGCCCGGAGACGCGGGCCGTCCCCTGACCCCACGCTCCGGCCACGTTCGCCGCGGATCATAGCCCCCCGATCCCGGCCTGTCAAGTCGCCTCCCACCCGCGTCGGCGGGCCGTGGGGGCGCTGCCGGGGCGAGGCCCCTATCGCACGTACTTGAGGAGCTTGACCATGTCGGGCGAGAAGCGGCAGCCGAGGTCCGTCTTGTCGGTCGCCTGGCTGCGGAAGGGGCTGTTGTCGGGGAGGGAGAAGTCGTTGTGCCGCGGGTCGCGGAAGGCGATCTTCCCGTCGAGCAGCTTGTCGGCCTTGACGATCACCTGGGGCAGGTCGCCGCGCTGGTGCGACAGCAGCGACTGGGTGAGCGTGAGGTTCACCGTCTCGTCGCGGAGCTGGTCCTTCTTCTTGCGGTTCCAGGCCCGGACGTCGATCTGGTCGAAGGCGAGGGCGGGGAGGATGGAGTTGGTGACCCTGGCCCCGCGGATGTCTCGCTCGACGGTGACGGTCTTGGTGATGGTGACGTGGTTGAGGGCGGCCTGGTCGCGGAGGCGCGCGGTGCCGACGATGAGGCAGTCGGTGAGGCTGGAGCCGAGGATGGCGATGTCCTTGCCGACGAGGATGCAGTGGCGCAGGCGCGAGTAGTCGATGGAGGTGTCGCCGCACAGCAGGCAGCAGCCCTCGATGGTGGCGGCGTTGAGCGCGTTGATCCGCAGGACCGAGTTGGCGATGTCGATCGTGGAGTCGGCCTGGAGCTCGATGGCGGCGCGGACGTCCTTCGCGGCGAAGCAGTCGCGCAGGGTGACGCTGCACCGCGTGTCGATGGCGATGCCGACCTCCGTGCTCTGGAGGGTGATGCCGCCGATCCAGACGTCGCGGGTGTCGGGGAACACCTTGAGGATCGTCTTGCCGGTCGGGCCGCCGTCGAAGCGGGGGTTGTGGTCGCCGGCGCCGCGGATGGTGATGCCCTGGGCCGCCTCGCCGCTCAGGACGGCCCCGGGGGCGTAGGGCTTGCTGGCGGCCCGGACCACGACGGTGGCGTTCGGCTTCTCGAGCGCCGCCAGAGCGTCGGCGAGGCTGCGCAGCTTGCCCGTCGGCGAGACCGTGAGGGTCGCGCCCCGCGCCGCGAGGGCCTTCGCCATGGCAGCGACGCTGGGCCGGCGCTTGGCGTCGGTGAGCACCGCGTCCTTGGGGAACTGGGCCCGCAGCGCG
>CBFDBL010000336.1:0-6966 GCA_965603035.1 uncultured bacterium | reverse complement strand
CCTTACCTGGCATGTCGTTGTGGCCTCCACGACAAAACCTGGTGAGAAATGCGGGCTAGGGCGCGCGCCTGCAATAGCGGGCAGGCAGGGCCCAGCCCCAACGGTAGGTCTCGCGGTCGAGGGTCACGGCGCCGCTGCGCTCGAGGCCCGCGATGTCGCCGAGGTAGTCGCCGAGCACCGTGTCGGCCAGCATCCAGAAGCCGCCGCCAGCGTCCAGCTCGCCGAAGAAGCCGCCGCCGACCTTGCAGCGTCCCGCGTAGAAGCGCTCGAGGTGCGCCACCACCTCGTCCACGTCGGCCTGGCCGTAGCCGACTTCCGCGAGGATGTGCCCCTCACGCCTGCCCGACTGGCAGGCGACGAGGCGGGCCGGGAAGACCACGGCCTCGCACAGCGATGCCACGAGCACCGCCTGGTCGTCGCAGTCGCCGCCCCCGCACTCGACCGTCTCGGCCGGCGGCGCCACGTACTCGACGCCCACGGGGTCGGGCACGTACTGCACGTGGCCCTTGACGTAGTCGAAGAGCGCGGCGGGATGGTGCCGGTGCCAGGGACACGGCGGCCAGGGCTCTGGCGCCGACGTCACGATCTTGACCGCCAGCTTCCGCACCGACAGCGGGTCGATATGCTCCGCGTAGTCCGTCATCCGCGCGTCCCGTTGCAGCAGCTCGGCAGTCCCCCCGCGGTCGGTGCAAGACGGTACGCCATCGCGACGCCCGTGTCAAGGACGCGCGGAGGAGCTTGACTCCGTGGCGGCCTGGCGCGAGAATCGCCGCGCGTTCCGGGCCGGACCATCCCCTTCCTCGGAGAGGACAGCGATGAAGCGCGCACTCGCGGCCGTGGCACTGATGGTGGGCCTCGTGGCGGTCGCCGCCGAGATGCCGATCGTCTACGAGCAGGACTTCGAGAAGGGCGAGCCGCTCGCCCAGTGGGAGCCGATGGACGCCAAGGCGTGGAAGATCGCCGAGCAGGACGGCAACCACGTGCTCTCGATGTTCGCCAAGTCGAAGTACAGGACCAAGGTCCGCTCGCCGATCAACTACGGCCTGCTCAAGGACGTCGTGGTCGGCGACTTCACCCTCGACCTCAAGATGCAGTCGATGACCAAGGACTACGGCCACCGCGACCTGTGCCTGTTCTTCGGCTACCAGGACCCCACCCACTACTACTACGTGCACATGGCCCTCAAGGCCGACGCCCACGCCCACTCGGTGTTCCTCGTCAACGGCAAGCCGCGCAAGACCCTCATCCCCGCGATCGGCAAGGACATCGGCGGCGAGGTCTACCGCACCAAGGGCCTGGTCTGGGGCGACGGCTGGCACCACGTCCGTCTCGTCCGCAAGGTCGACACCGGCCTCATCGAGGTCTACTTCGACGACATGACGAAGCCCATCATGCGTGCCAACGACAAGACCTTCGCCTGGGGCCGCATCGGCGTCGGCTCCTTCGACGACATCGGCAACTACGACGACATCGTGCTCCGAGGCGTCAAGGTCGAGCCGCCTGCGAGGAAGTGAAGCCCGCGCAAAGGCGCGTGATGCGTGATGCGTGACCAGAGACGAAGAGCCTGAGCGCCAAGGGAGTTGCGCTTGAACATCATCGTCATCGTCGCCGACAGCCTGCGCTACGACCACGTCGGCTGCTGCGGCGGCAGGGCCATGACGCCGAACATCGATGCCTTCGCCGCCGAGGCCATGGCCTTCGACCAGGCCTATAGCGAGAACCTGCCGACCCTGCCCTGCCGCACCGCCTGGTGGACGGGGCGCCACCTGTTCACCCAGCGCGGATGGCAGCACTTCGAGCCGTGGGACTACCTGCTCGCCGAGGTGCTCTGGGACAAGGGCTTCACCTCCGCCCTCGTGACCGACGTCTACCACATGCACAAGCCCGTCTTCAACTGCGGACGCGGCTTCGACACCACCTGCTTCATTCGCGGCCAGGAGTACGACCCCTGGGTCGTCGAGGACGTGCCGGTGGACCTCGACGCACGCCACCGCCTGCGCGGCGACGACAGCGACAAGCTGTGGAAGCCCCGCTTCGCCCAATACCTCAGGAACACCGCCCGCTTCGAGCGCGAGGACGACTACTTCGCCGCGCGCGTCGTCACCGAGGCCTGCCGATGGCTCGACCACGTCACCGAGCGCCAGAGGGACCACCTGTTCCTCTGGGTCGACTGCTTCGACCCCCACGAGCCGTGGGACCCGCCGGAGCCCTATCGCTCGATGTACGACCCCGACTACCAGGGCCAGGACCTCATCGACCCGGTGCCCGGCCCCGTCGCGGGCTACCTGACGCCCGCGGAGCTGGCGCACACGTTCGCACTGTATGCCGGCGAAGTGAGCTTCGTGGACCACTGGGTCGGCGTGCTGCTCGACCGCGTCCGCGCCCTGGGCCTGTGGGACAACAGCCTGATCATGTTCACCAGCGACCACGGCGAGCCCTTCGGCGAGCACGGGATCGTGCGCAAGGCGCGGCCCTGGGGCTACGAGGAGCTGGCCCACATCCCCTGGCTCGTCCGCGCGCCCGGCGGCGTCGGCGCGGGCCAGCGCTCCGACGCCTTCGTCCAGCCGCCGGACATGATGCCCACCGTGCTCGACCTGCTCGGCATCCCCACCACCCTCGAGCTCCACTACAAAGCCCCCATCCGCCTCACCTTCCCGCAGGACATGACCGTCTCGAAGAGCGAGGTCACCCTCCACGGCAAGAGCATGGTGCCGCTGCTCGAAGGCGAGGCCGAGCGCATCCGCGACTTCGCCGTGACCGCCCACCACCGCGCCGAATGGACGATTCGCACCGCCGACTGGACCTTCATGCTCCCGCTCCGCGGCGACCGCGCGCCCGAGCTCTACAGCCGCCAGACCGACCCCGCCGAGCAGGCGAACGTCCTCGCCGACCACCCCGACGTCGCCGACGCCCTCGAGCTCACCCTCCGCCGCTTCGCCGACAAGGTCAGCCGCACGTGAAGCCAGGACAAGGCCCCCGCTGGATTTCCTCTGAAGCCCCAAGGGGGCGTCATCGCACAGCCCAGGGCGAAGCCCTGGGTCCGTGCAGCGAGAACAGGGCCAGCCCTGAAAGGGCGTCATCGGCGTGGATGGACGGCCTGGCTTGCGGATGCCTATCCCGCCCCTACAGGGCTTGAATCGGTTGGCACGGCTTTCCCAGGGCTCTGCCCTGGGCTATGCGATGACGCCCTTTCAGGGCTCAGGGAGACGGGGGCAGACCGTGGGCGGAAGGTGGATCACGGAGTGGCCATGGCCCGACCGACGCGACTGGTGACGCAGCTTCGCGCCCTCGAGGGCGAGATCGAGGCGCACGCCGAGGCGAACGGCGCGGCGGCCACGCGCGAGCTCTACCGCGAGATCTGGGACGTGCTGACCAGCGACGCCTCGTTCGAGGCGGTCCGCGCCCTCTCGCGCAGGGCGAGCGGGCTCGCCGCCCGCATCCAGAAGGAGGCCCACGCCGCCCGAGCCGATGCCCTCGGCAAGGCCGTGCTCGAGCACACCGAGTTCGGCGCCAGCCGCCAGAGCGTCTGCCGCGGCTGGCGGGTCCACCCGAGCGAGTGGCGCTACCTGGCCGAGCTGGCCGGCTACCTGGGCGAGCGCATGGCCCGCGGCGTCCGCCTGCGCGAGTGGCCGCCCGCCTGGGTCAGCGAGGTCGAGGAGTACCACGAGCAGCTCAAGGTGTTCGTCGAGGACCTCGCGCTGCACGACATGCTCTTCGGCGCGCTCGAGGCCTATACCGTGCCCAAGGGACCCGGCTCGCGCTACACCGAGGTCTACGGCCTGTCCTTCGGCTCGGTAAAGCGTCGCGAGCGCACCGAGCGCGGCGAGGGCAAGCAACGCTTCCTCGCCGTCAGCATCCGCCGCGTCGCGCTCCAGCTCCGCGCCCGCGCCTCCGCAGGCTACCTCGAGGCCGACCCGCGCAGCCAGGAGATCCAGCTCGCCATGGCCGCCGAGCTCTTCCCGCAGCTCGAGCTCGTCGGCGACTTCCACTCCCACCCCTACGCCACCCTCGCCGCCCTCCGCAGCGACCGGGGCTGGGAGTACACCGACCCCGACGAGAGGGGGAACAAGGATTGGGTGGCCGAGCTCGGCGAGGGCTATCGCCCCCGCGTGTGCCTCATCCTCGCCCTCGCCCGCGGCCGCCGACGGACCACCCGAGTCCAGGTGGTCGAGCCGAACATCCTCCGCGCCACCATCGGCCCCTGCCACTGCTACCTCGCCGCCTACCGCATCAGCCGCGACGGCACCTACAGCGCCGACGACATCATCCTCCGGTGCCCCACCATCGCCGGCCTCGGCCGCTGACCCCCTGACCACTACTTCACCACGATCTCATCCACGAAGAGCCAAGCCTCCCGGCCCCGGGCAGGGTGCCAGGCGGGCATGGTGCCCAGGGTCTTCGCCCGCACGCGGATGTAGCGGGCCTTGGCATCCTTGAGCGTGATCCCGATGGCCTTTGTCAGCGGGCCTTCCTGCTTCTCGGGCACGTCGTGGGCCACGGTGGCGACGACGCGGAAGGTCTTGCCGTCGTCCGAGACGGCGACCTCGACGCTCCGAGGCAGCCAGATGCCGACGGGCGTGGACTGGAGGAAGGTCGCCGAGACGGCCTGCACGGCCCGGACCTCGCCGAGGTCGATCGTCGCATCGAGATCCACACCGAGGTAGCCCTGCCAGGCGCGGTCGCGGTGGTCGGGCCGGCCCTGGAGGCCGTCGGTCAGGCCAGCGGCCCCGCCGCCGGGGTACTGCGGCGCGAAGGCCGTGGCCAGGGTCACGGGCCTGTCGAGGGCCAGGTGCTGGGCGCGCGCCGCCGGCGCCCCGCCCGCGGGGAACATCATCGGCCGCAACTCGGCGAAGTGACGGCCCGCCTGGCTGCCCGCCGTCAGCTCCCACAGCGACGTCTCCCGCTGCCGCAGGCCCAGGACCGCGACGATCCACGCCTGCTTCCAGCCCGTCTCGATGCACCAGGCGCCCCAGCCCACGTCGGCGTTGCTCCCGAAATACTCCCAGCGCTCGAAGTCGAAGGCGCGGAGCCACGCCCCATCCAGCTCGCGATGCGACTCCGACCGCGCCTGGATGCGGCACAGCAGCTTCGCCAGCCGCTCCTCGCCCCCCGCGTAGAGCCGCTCGCCCGTCGCCGCCGCCGCCTCGTGCAGCCCGAGGAAGGCGAAGCCGCCGGTGTAGAGCAGGTCGCACACGGGGTTGCCGGTCTGCTGGATGATGGGCGCCTCGCTCTTGCCGTAGGCCTCGTTCGACTTCGGCGGAGGGATGGTGCCGAGACCCGGCCGGCCGAGCTCCTCGCAGATGGCGCCGCAGGCCTCCTGGTCGGCCAGCATCTCGGTCGCCATCTTCCGCAGCCATCGGCGATGCTCGGGCGTGTCCTCGACCCGCACCAGCCAGGCCAGCGGCAGGAGCATGCGGGCACGCTCCTGCTGGATGCCGTTGGTCCACCGCCACTGGTCGGGGTAGGCGGCCACGGTCATGCGCAGCGCGGTCCTCGCGCGCTCGAGCAGCGGCTTCCAGCCCGTGTGGCGGTAGGCCCACAGGTAGCACGCCCAGAGGTAGGCCTCGTAGTGGGGCGCGTAGTTGACGGTCGCGGCGTCGTAGAAGGCACGCCAGCCGCGGCTCGCGAGGCCCTGCTCGCGGAGCGCGTTGCCCCGGAAGCCGTGGCGGCCGCAGGTGCGGAAGTTGGCGAGGATGCAGCGCAGCAGCGGCCGGTCCCAGCGGTCAGCGCCGAGCAGCGCCGCGGCGCCCATCGTGCCGAGCAGGCTGCGCGCGTTGTCGTCGCCGTAGTAGGTGTCGTGCGCCACCGTCGTCCAGCCGACGAGGCCGAAGCTCGCGCTCCGCGGGTCCGCCCGCGGCCCCTGGGCGAGCACCGAGCGGGTGTAGATGAAGTCGTTGAGGTTCGCCGCCGCCTCGAGGAACTGCGCGTCGCCGAGCACCGTGCCCGCCATGGCCAGCGCCAGGCTCGATTCGCCCATGCAGTCGTTGCGGAGCTGACGCCGCACCGGCTGGCTGCCGTCGAGCCGCACCCGCGACGTGTAGCCCTCGAGCAGCCCGTCGCGGCCGCTCTGCGGCGGCGCGCCCCGCAGCCGCGCCGTGCGGAACCACTCGGCGCCCCGGCGGAATGCCCGCATCTCCGCGTCGGCGGGCAGCCGCTCGTCCAGGCCGTAGCTCGGCCGCACGGTCGGCGTCCACGTCAGCTTCGGCGCCGCCTTGCCCCCCTGTAGCCAGCGCAGCACGTAGGCCCAGATGGCGGCCCACGCCGCACGCGGGCCGTAGCGGGCCGTGACGAACCCGCTGAGCTTCGTCGTCGCCACCAGCACCCGCCCCTCGCCGTGCTCGAACAGGACCGGGAACGTGGCGCCCGGCAGCCCGAACACCGCCTCGTCGAACCCCGCGACGCGCGCCAGCACGATGTGCGGCGCCGCGGCCGTCGTCGGCACGAACCGGCAGTCGTGGATCGCCAGCAGCCGCAGCCGCGGCAGCGACGGCCCGAAGACATCGCTCGCGACCACCGCCCGCTCCCACTCCGTGGCCCGCGGCTCGCCGACCGCCAGGCCCGGCACCGCCGCGGGATACTCGACGTACAGCCGCAACGTCCTCGCCGCGGCCGCCGCCAGCACCGCCGGCGCCACCTTCGTCGGCTTCGCTGGGTAGCCGTCGGCGAGCAGCAGCACCCCAGCTCCCTCGGGCGCCTCCGCCACCGCCTGGGCGGCGTCCTGGAAGCGACGACACTCGAGCCCCTGAGCCATGGCCACGCGGTACAGATCGTTGTCGGCGCGACAGCAGAACACCAACGGCACCGCACCCGCACGCCCCCGCGCCGCCGCCGCGACCAGCACGAGGCTGCACCCAACCACCAGCCAGGCCCAACGCTCCATGGCGCTCTCCTTTGGCCGCACTCTACCCCGGCCTCAGGGCGAAGGATGGGGATATCTTCAACCAGAGCATTCTAAGCAAGCTTCAG